>JAUWAK010000023.1 GCA_030602105.1 Candidatus Aerophobota bacterium
TATAAGCATAGATACTACCCATGACGGCAAATTGAAAAAGATGCTCGGGTCGACAATCCACATTAGCTCCTACATCCAGAATAACAACCTTGCCGCCATCCAAGGTAGGAAAAACAGCCGCCAGACACGGACGCTTAACTCCCCCCACCTTCCCCAGCTTAAGTAAACTACTGGCCATTACCGCTCCGGTATTTCCGGCACTTACCAATCCATCCACCTTCCCCTCTTTAACCAAATCCACCGCTACAGAGATAGAAGATTTTTTCTTTGTCTTGAGCGAAGCGGCTGCCGGATCCACCATTTCAATCACTTCTGGAGCATGAATAATGGAAAAGGGGGACTCACCAGGGCATAGACTCTTGATTTTGTCCTCGATTTTCATCTCATCTCCAACCAGAGTCACCTCAATTTCAGAATTTTCCTCAATAGCCTTCAGGGCTCCTTCAATAACTATTCCTACCCCCTTCTCCGCCCCCATAGCATCAACGGCTACCCTCACTTCTTGGCTACCTCCTTCACCACCTGCTTCCCCTTGTAATAGCCACATTCTGGACAGACAAAATGAGGAAGCTTGGGAGCTTTGCACTGAGGACAATGGCTGAGAGAAGGAGGTGACAATTTCTGGCGAGCCTGTCGGTGCCCTCTCTTAGATCGACTCGTTTTCTTCTTAGGGACTCCCATAGCTGCTCCTTTCTGCTTGTTGAAATCTTAGTCGGGCATCAATGGCCACTCCACCCTCTTTCCAAACCACCAAAGGATTGGCTTCCACTTCCTTAATCTGGGGGAAGTGGGTTGTGAGATGCGAAAGCCTGAGCAAGAGCTCTTCAACAAGAGCTATGTCAGATGCGGCCTCTCCCCTCGCTCCTCGGAGAAGCTTGGAGATATATTTAGTTTCGTCTATCATCTCCTTTGCCTCTTCAGATGTCAAGGGAGCCACTCTGACAGAGGTATCTTTGTATACCTCTACGTACTTTCCTCCAAGACCAAATCGAACCATATGCCCGAAGACGTCATCATGGGAAATTCCTATAAGCACTTCTTTTCCGTCCCCTACCATAGGCTGGATCAAAATTCCCCGTATACTATCCTTACCCACTATCTTTCCCACCCTCTGGAGCATATCTCGAAAACAGCTGGTTATCTCTTCTTTGTTTATGCCTACTTTGACGCCTCCCACCTCAGATTTGTGAAGAATTTGAGGCGATTCTACCTTCATCACTAAAGGAGCCTCCAAGAGCTCCCCTATCCTGACAGCATCCTCCTCGTCTCTGGCCAGATAACTCTTGACTACAGGAATTCCACAGGCTTCGATGACTTTCAAAGCATCGAAGCCTCCAATTTCCAGGTATCCCCTCTCCTTTGAGGTATCCAGAATTTTCTGAACCGCACCATCGTCCACGCCAAATTCTTTCACTACTCCAGGGGGCCTCTTCTTCCACTCACCATACCTGTACATACCTTCCAGAGCAGTCACTGCATACTCTGGATCCTCATAATTGGGGATGCCGGAGCTTTGCAGGAGATCAACGGCATCCTTCACTTTGTCATACCCCATAAAACAGGCCAAAATAGGCTTGGCTGTTCCAGCCTCTCGGGCAAGTACCTCGGCAACCGTAAGAGGATCGGTAGCCGCCTGGGGAGCGAGAAGTACCAAAAGTCCGTTCACCCCTTGATCAGCCAGAATTTCTCTAGTCGCTAATTGGTATCGATCAGCTGTGGCATCTCCTAGAATATCTACCGGATTGCTCAAAGAAACATGAGCGGGCAGCTTTTCCTGGAGCTTCTTTTTCGTCTCATCACCCAGCGATGCCACCTTGAGGGAAGATTCTTCACAGGCATCGGTGGCTAGAATGCCGGATCCTCCAGCATTAGTTAATAAAGCGACTCTATTCCCCTGCATAAGAGGTTGACAGGAAAAAGCTTTGATCATGCCCAGAGCTTCTCCAAAACTGCGGGCTCTCAGCACCCCACTCTGCCTGAACGCTACCTCGTACGCCTCATCCTGTCCTGCCAGAGATCCTGTATGGGAAGAAGCTGCCTTTTTTCCTTTTTCGCCTCGACCGGATTTTATTATTATGAGGGGCTTAGCCTGAGCTGTGACTTTGGCTATCTGCATAAAATCTCTTCCTCGACCTACACTCTCCAGATATCCAAGAATGACCCTGGTTTCATCATCATCCTTTAGCATTTCCAGAACATCAACTTCATCGATGTCCATTTTGTTCCCCAAACTGATAAATTTGGAAATACCCACTCCCTCTTTTCTCAAGCGATCCAGGATAGCTGTGCCCAGAGCTCCCGACTGGGAGAAGAAAGCTATGTTACCCCTGGAGGGTGCTGAAGGAGCAAAGGAAGCATTGAGATTCCAGTGGGCATTAATTATCCCCAGGCAGTTAGGTCCGATAATACTTATTCCCCATTTTCTTGCCACCTTAAGAATCTTATCCTCCAGGTGAGCGCCCTCCTCTCCCACTTCTTTAAAGCCGGCACTGATTATAACTACCGAGCGGGCACCTTTGCTGCCGCAATCTTCTATTATGGGAAGAACAAAATCCCGGGGAATGACCACTACCACCAGATCAATCTTTCCCGGAACCTCGGTCAATCTAGCATAGGCTTTCCTTCCCAAAAGAGTCTTGCCTGCCAACTTAGGATTAATGGGGTAGATTTCTCCCTCAAAATGTGCTTCGACAAGTTTCTCAACTACCAGGTAACCCAATTTCTTCTCATTTCTAGAAGCACCTACTACAGCTACCGATCGTGGCTCAAAAAAATGCTCCCACACCTAACTGCCTCCTGCAGCTCTACTTCCTGATATTCAGGCTCTGCTTTCGACTACCCCTTCATTTTCTTGAGGAGCTTTTCCCTTACCGACTCAGGGATTAAACCAGAGGTCGAGCCCCTCAACCTGACAATCTCCTTAATTATGCTGGAAGAAAGATAAGAATAATCCTGATTAGTTATAAGATAGATTGTCTCGATATGGGGATTTAGCCTCCTATTCATCAGGTTCATCTGAAATTCATATTCAAAGTCAGAAAGGGCCCTCAGACCCCTTATGATAAAGCCGGCGCCTTTCTCTTGAGCGTAGTCTACTAGAAGACCTTCGAATCGCTCTACCTGTACACGGGAAAGATCTCCAATAAATTCCTTCACCATCCCGACCCTCTCGTCCCCCGTAAATAGCATGTCCCTCGAGGGATTATCGTTGACGGCAACAATGATTAGATCAAACAATTCCTGGCTTCTTCTGATGATATCCAGATGTCCGTAGGTAACAGGGTCGAAGCTTCCCGGATAAACAGCTATCCTAGGCATTGCGAGCTCCCAATATCTTTCCTAGAAACTGGCCTCTTGGCCCCAAAATAATCCTCCAGAATTTCTCTATGGTCAAAAGCAACTCTCTTTGGGAGCCTACCTTCTCTAATGACACTTGTCTTCTTAGCGTCGTCCTTTGGCTCCAACTTTCCCATTCCCTCAGCGATAAAAACCGTGGAAATGGTGTGAAACCGTGGATCCCTGGCTGGGTCCGAATAGGAGCGAAACTGTCTCAAATTCTGAACTTCCAGATTTGTCTCCTCTCGTACTTCCCTTTTCACCGCCTTCTCCAGGGATTCTCCATAGTCCACAAATCCTCCCGGCAGAGCCCACCCGTAAGGGGGGTTCTTTCTCTGGATGAGGACAATTCCCCCGTCCTTCTCGATTATGGCATCCACGGTAGGGATGGGAGTGCGAAAGGTGTGATGAAAATCAAGCAAGAGCTTTTGATGAGAGGTAAAAGCCAAAGATGGCAATCGAGAGGTGCGGAAAAACCTTATCTCCTCTACTTCATTTCCCGGTGAGAAATTCCGGGAAAGAGACGCTACTTTGTACCCAATAACCACTGCACTGCCGTAGAGCCTGGTTTTCCCCTGGTACACCCCAATTAGACCTTCCACCCTGCCCTTAATCCCTATTTCCTCTCTTATCTCTCTCAATATAGCCTGGGAGGCAGATTCGTCTTTTTCTACAAACCCTCCGGGCAAAGCCCACTTCCCTCTGCCAGGCTCAAGCCGCCTCTTGATAAGAAGAATGGACTCTTTCCCATTCTTGCTAATAACTGCTGCCACTACCGGAAGAGGATTTTGATAATGTATTCTGCCGCATCCAGGACATACGAACCGCAAGGATCCCTCTATTTCTTTTTTCTGGAGCACATGCCCACACTCAGTACAATACTGCATTACTCATCCCTTAACTTGTCTGGAGTCTTTCTCCCGCTTCCTGGTAACAGTGCCGACATTTACCACCACCGCAGGAGCAGCAAAAATTTGAGGATGCAGAAAGCCATAAGTGGCTATTGACCTCATAGTAAGAGCAATACCGTGCTGGAAAAGGAGCTCAAGAAGCCTCTACACCCTTAGGTCCTCTAACGGTCCTGCGGTAACCCAGGTTGAAAGTGAGGATAGGCGCGAGGTATTTCCACCTTCTTCCCCTCAATAGGCCGGTTAGTCTCTTGAAAATAGAAGAGAGGGTATAGATCCTCGGATAGGCCCAATCAAGTCCTTTTTTTAGCTCCTCAGGGGTCATTAATTTTGGCTGAAAGACTGCATGGGCCAGATCATAATTTGACCAGTCTCTGTCTATAATTCTACCTTCTTCTTCCAGTTTCTCATGCAATTTTGTCCCTGGCAGGGGAGTTAGAATACTGAATTGAATAGCCTCTAATTTCACCTTCTCTATGAATTTAACCGTTTTTCGAAAGACAGTTTTGTCATCATGATCAAAACCAAAAATAAAAGCTCCTTCAATTGTTATCCCGAATTGGTGAATCTTCTTAATAGCTTTCTCGTAGAACCTTATCTTGTTCTGAGACTTATGAGCTTCCCCTAAAGAAGCTTCAGAAATTGATTCAAAACCAATAAAGAGTCCCCTACATCCACTAGCTGCTGCTAATTCCAGGACATCTTCATGACGCGCTATGTTTATGGAACTTTGCCCTATCCACAAAAGATTATAGGGTATCAAAGCCCTGAATAGCTCCCTGGCATAGGCAATGTTTCCCACAATATTATCATCAAGAAATCCTAAAAAGCGTGTTCCGAGGGGTTTACCTACCATACCTTTGATTTCCTCCATCACTTTCTTTATGGGACGAAAACGATATTTTTCTCCAAAGAATTTGCTGACCGAACAAAAGTTACAGTTAAAAGGACAGCCCCTGCTGAGTTGCAGGAAGCGGGTGAGAAGATAACCTTTCTTTGCAACAAGGCTTCTTTTGGGAATAGGTATTTCCGAAGGATCGGGTCTGTGAGAATTCTCATAGAACCTGGCCAGTGATTCCTTTCCCCCTTCCCCCAAATCTTGGAGCAGCTTTTGCCAGCTTGCCTCCGCTTCTCCTATTACCACTGCATCCGCATGCTGCGCTGCTTCTTGTGGTAAGGCCGTAGCATGTATTCCTCCCAAGACCACAGGGATTCCCTTCTCTCTGAATCTATCCGCTATCTCGTAAGCACGGGGACTGGTGGCCGTCATAGTGGTTATCCCCACCAAGTCAACATCTTTGTTAAAATCTATCGGTTCTATATGTTCGTCAATTATCTCTATTTCTACATCCTTGGGAGTTAAGGCAGCTATGATAAGAAGATTATGGGGAGGAGTCTTAAATAACCTGTGTCTCCTGTGTCTTTTTGTACCTACTTCCCTTTTCCAGGTTGGTGAAATCAACAGTATTTTCATATTCTCTCGACTCTCCTGGTTTGAATTTCCAGCTCTTGTCTGTTTTTCCTTCGATAATTCTCTATTACTTTGCTTAGCTTCACTCCGGGAGAGTCGTATTCTCCGGCAACCATCTTTTCAAACTCTGGCCTGGTTGTTGCCTCAAGTCGTTTTGCATACTCATCGAGAAAGCTAGCAATATTACCTTTGATTATGGTTTCCGCTCCTTTATGAGTAGGATAAGCGTTATATTCCTTAACCGCATCCCTCAAAATCTCGGGCTTATCAATGATAGCACAGGGAGTTAGCCAGTTATGGTTTTTCTCTAGCTGCTTTTTTCTTATGGAAAGGAAGAAAGGAGAAATAATAGCTTCCCTCAAACCCTTGCCTTTCTTCCAGAGCTCCATGATGTTGTCCACAGCAAAGTGAATAAAAACGCAGGGTTCCACATCTCCAGAGGAATTAATATGAAAGTATTTTCTTCCTCCAGCGATACACCCTCCCGTCCAGGGTCCATCATTCCAGAAGTCTCCTATGAAAATGGGTCTGTTCGAGCGCCATTCCCACACCTTCTCTCGAAGCTTGCTTCTCTGTTCAATAGTCGGCATGAGCTCAACGGCGGGCTTTTTCCCTATAGGAATATAGATGAAATACCAGCCAAAGGAAACATGCTTGGCGATAAGATCGTCTATGAATTCGTCGCTGCTAACAATACTTGCATTCTCCCTGGTTACTGTGACTGAGAACCCCTGCAAGACCCCTACCTCGTGCAGGCGCCGTCTTGCCTCCGTTATCTTTTCCCAGACCTGGCTTCCTCTTCTCTCATCCGTCTCTTTCTTAAAGCCTTCCATGCTGATGGCCGGAGCAGCATTACCTATTTTTGCCAGCCTCTCAATTGTCTTATCATCCAGCAATGTCCCATTGGTGTAAATTTGGAAGAACATATCGTCATGTTCTTCTAACAGATCCAGAAGATCCTTTCCTGTCTTCCTATCCTTATAGTGGAACGGCTCTCCCCCCGAGATGATTATGAACTGAATCCCGAGCTGTTTTGCTTCCCTTAGGATTCTATCAAAGGTGGGATAGGAAAGACCCTGTCCCTTCTCGTACTCATGAGCATAGCAGCCATAGCAATTGAGATTACACGCATTGGTGGGAGAGATAACAAAAAACCAGGGAGCTTTAAAGCCTTCCTCTTCTAACTTTTCTCTTGTTTTTGCCTCCATAACCCAGTCACAGAAGAAATTTTCGGCTAATTTTTCTCTGCTCACCTTGGAAATTCTGTCTTGAAGAAGCAAGCGAGAAAGCTCTGCCCAGGGATGTTTTCTCTGAAAAGCTTTCCTTACGTTTTCCATAGCAGGCCTGTTAGGGCCGGCAAACCTATGCAGCCCCTTCAATATGACATCGAACTCATTGTAAAACTGTTCCTCATTTTGCGTCTTGGCTAGCCTGGCTAGATAATGGTTAATCTGATGCTGCAGAAGTCTCTTTTTTAATCCAACTCCTAGCCCCCCAACCATCTTCTTCCTCCTTATAGGCAGATTGATTTTAACAAAGCGAGATAGATGAGTCAAACCTTTCTTCTCGCTCCTTCCCAGAATATTTCCCAGGCCAGGGACTCATCTTCGGACAATGAGCCCTTCTCCTTTTTGGAAATCCAGTAAACGGTAAGACTATGAGCTATCCCCATCAAAACCACGGCCAACTTCCTTGAATCCAGAGGCCTGACTTCGCCTTTTCTGATTGCCTCCTGAATTAGCCGATCAATGATCTTTATATACTGGGATTGCCTCTCTATTACCCTGCCCTTCAGCTTCCTTTCAAGCTTCTCTTTTAGCTGCTCAGGGAAGCTTTGCATAATTTTGAAACAATCTCTATTCTCCTCCAGGAACTTCAAATGGATGCCAATGGTTAGCTTAATTCTTTGGGCAGGTGAGAGAGGCTCCTTTACTGCCTCCCGGATTCTAGCTAAAAGGGCATCCAGCTTGTTCTCTATGGCAGAGAAGAAAAGATCCTCCTTGTTGTCAAAATAAAGATAGATCGTACCCTTAGCTAATTTTGCCTCTCTAGCAATATCATCCATAGTGGTGGGATAAAATCCTCTCTTGGCAAAAAGTTTTTCCGCTGCCTCCCGAATTTGAATGGCATGGTCTCTTTGCTTTATCTGTCTCTTGTTCATTTCCCTGATTATCTTATCTCCCACCTTAGATTTTTTAAGAGCTTACAACAAAGTTATGGGAAATGTTTCGCTTCTGAAATTCCCATAGTTTCAGTTGTCTGACTGTTCAGTCATACTATAACAGAGAAAAAAAATAAGTCAAACTTCCCGAATTGCATTGGATTGGATTGGATTCGATTGTTCAAAGTCTGGCGAGCAAGATACCTCACCCTTCATCTACCGAGGATTGGGCACCTACTTTCCTCGTGCTTTCTTCCCGGCAAAAATAGTGTAGAGGGTAGGAACTAAGATAAGGGTGAAGATGAATGAACTCAAAAGACCGCCTATCACCGTCCTGGCCATAGGGGCCCACATCCCCGCTCCCGCACCAAGACCTAAGGCCATGGGCAGCAGGGCAAAAACAGTGGTAAAAGTGGTCATCAAAATAGGACGAAGTCTTCTCCTCGCCCCCATCCTTACAGCTTCAGATAGCGCAAGGCCCCTTTCCCTTAATATATTAATATAGCTTATCATAACGATACCGTTATTTACAACGATCCCAGCCAACATAATAAGCCCTATGTAGACAACCACTGTGAAGATGGTCCCGCTCAAAAATAAGATTAGGATAACCCCTATGGCGGCAAAGGGCAGGGCTAGCATAATCACAAAAGGATAGCGTAAAGACTCAAATTGAGAGGCCATAACCATGTAAACAAGCACAACGGCTAAGATGAGAGCAAAGAAAAGACTGCGAAAGGATTCCGCCATCTCCTGCTGTTCACCACCGAATTCTACCAAGAAACCTTCAGGTATTCTGATGTCAGCCAGAGTCTCCTTTATGTCCCTGGTTACACTACCCAGATCTCTTCCCTTGATCCCTCCGGAAACGGTAATGACTCGCTCCTGCTCCTTCCTCTCAATTTGTACCGGACCAAGTCCCTCTTCAATCCAGGCTACGCTATCAAGGGGTATCTGCCTACCCAAGGGGGAGGCGATGAAGATTTTTCCGAGATCAGCCGGACCCTCTCGGTCTTCAGCCTGCAGCCTCACCAGAATGTTGTACTCATTCCCACCCTCACGGAACCAGGAGGCTACAGTGCCGGCATTGGCAGTGCGAATTGTCTGAGCTATTTGGGAGAAGTTAAGACCCAGGGATGAGGCTTTATCTCTGTCAATCCTTACCTGAAGCTCTGGCTGTCCTTCCTCAAGGCTCATCCTTGGCTCCACCACTCCCTTCACCTTCCGTATTGAATCAAAGATCTCTTGAGCTAGTCTTTTCCCTTCCGTTAAGTCATAACCTTTTATGTCCAGAGCAATGGGACTTCCACCAAATAGCATCTCTTCACCCGGATCCCCCCCGCCGAACCTCACCGTAGCCTCACCTGTCTTAAGTTTCCCACGAAGACTGTCCACAATCTCCCTGGTAGAACGCTTTCTCTGGGATAGATCCACCAGCTTAACTGTCAGAGAAGCTTTGTGGGATGCCCCACCACTAAAACCCATCATTCCACCAGTAGCACCTACCTGAGCCAGAAGACTCTCCAATTCTGGAGTATTTTCTCTGAGTTTCTCTTCGACCTCCCTGCTAATCTCATCAGTTAAGGCCAATCTGGTACCCACCGGCATCTGGACATCCACAGAGAATCTTCCTTCATCCATCGCGGGCATGAACCTTGTTCCTATGCGGGGTGCCAGAAGAAAACTGGCGATGAGGATCGCAACCGCGCTAGCAATTACTGTTTTTCGGTGTCCCAGAGCCCAGCCTAGTACCCCCTGATACCGCTCCTCCACATAGCCAGATATCCGCCTGGAAAAACCTATTCTTTCTTCACCTGCTCGATGCGACCTTACGGAAAGGTATTTGGAACAGAGCACAGGAATGAGGGTCAGGGCCACAAAAAGTGAGGACAAAAGAGCAAATGCCACCGTGTAGGCCAGGTGCTTGAAGAAAATACTGGCAATGCCGGTAGTGAAAAGCAGGGAAAGAAAAACAACCAGGGTGGTCAAGATAGAAGCAGTGATAGCCATTCCCACTTCATCACTGCCTGCCACAGCCGCTTCCCCAATGGACTTTCCCTCCTCTCGGTGACGAAAGATGTTCTCCAAAACAACGATGGCACTATCCACCATCATCCCCACTCCCAGGGCCAGTCCACCCAGGGTCATCATATTTAGAGTAAGATGACTCACATGCATGAGGATAAAGGCCACCATGATGGAAAGAGGTATAGCGGAGAAGATAATGAGACCGCTGGGGATATTACCAAAGAAGAGGAAGATAATGATGATGGCTATTATAGCTCCAAGGATAGCCATTTGTGCAAGTTGAAAAATGGAATCCTTGATAAACTGGGATGTATCAAAGATAATACCCACCTCTACACCCTGGGGTAGGTCCTTTCCTATTTGAGTGAGTTTCTCATGAATTCTGTCGGCCACTCTGACCGTGTTGGTTCCGGACTGCTTACGTACAACCATTATGATGCCTGATTTCCCGTTGACCCGGATTTCGGTTCGCTGCTCCTTGAAGGTATCCTTAACCTGGGCCACATCCCTTAGATATATGGGCACTCCCCCCTTGTTAGCTATGACTACATTTTCTATCTGAGAGACCTGGTTGAACTCACCCATAGTTCTAACAAAGAACTCTTTCTCACTGCTCTCAACGTAGCCTCCGGGAAGATTGAGATTTTCTGTGCGAAGAGCATTAATAAGTTGACCCAAAGACAAATCTACTGAGGCCAATTGACTGCGGTCCACCTGGACCTGAATCTCCCTCTCCTTTCCTCCCGTAACTTCGATGGAAGCCACCCCCTCTATCTGCTCGAGTTCGTATCTAATATCCTCGTCGGCCAGGTAACGGAGCTGGACCAGATCACGATCACCAGACAGGCTCAGTACCATAAGGGGCATGAGGGAAGGATCAAACTTAAAGGCGAGTGGATCATCAGCTCCCTCAGGTAGCGCTCCTTTGACCAGGGAAACCCTCTCCCGCACATCGTTAGCTACCTCATCCATGTTAGCACCCCAGTCAAAGTTCATAATGATGACCGAAACACCGTCGGATGAGACTGAGCTCACCTCCTTTATGTTATTAACGGTGCTCACCATCTTCTCCAGGGGCTCAGTAACCATCTTTTCCACCTCAAGAGGAGCTGCTCCCTCGTAGCCGGTCATCAACATAATGACCGGGAAAGTAATATCAGGGTAAAGGTCAATGGCTATTCTCTTTAGCGAGAATCCCCCCAGGACCAAAACGGCCAGGAAGACCATAAAAGTACTTATTGGTCGCCTAATGGCTGTACGGGAAAGACTCATCCCTCATCCCCTTCCTCAATTATTACCTTATCCCCATCCTTAAGGCTAGGCTGGCCGGCAACGACCACTGTCTCCCCCTCCTTAAGGCCGCTCATAACTTCCACCAAGTCATCTTTTTCTAAGCCAATACTGATTCTACTAAGATGAACTCTAGCATCCCGAACCACGAAAACCTCTTTTCGTTGATCCTTTTCCATTACGGCCTCTTTAGGAATGAGAAGGGTATTGTTACGCTGAACCAGCAGTCTAATTCTGGGAAACATTCCCGGTTTCATGAGATAGTCTGGATTGGAAATCTTGATCTCTACCTCGATTTTTCTGCTCAAGGGATCCATAGCCGGACTGATGTTAATTTCTTTTACCTCGAAGACCTTATCCAAATAGGTGTCTACTTTTACAGCTACCCTCTGGGCTGATTTCACCAGGTCAATATCCTCATCATTCACATGAGTCAAAAGTTTTACTGTATCTACATCTACAATGCTTACCAGAGGTTGGGTAGGACCAACCATTGCTCCCACATCAACAAAGCGCTTGCTAATCATTCCAGAAATAGGAGCTTTTATGGTGCAGTCGTCCAGACGAATCTTAGCCAATCCGAGAGCCACTTCAGCCTGTTGAGCCCCCGCCTCTGCACCCTTTATTTTTGCCTCCCAGCTTTTTGCCTCCTTAAAGCTCTCCAGAGTCTTTAGCTGAGCTTGAGTCTGTTCTACCTGCGCCTCCACCACCTTGACATCCTCTTCCCTGGCTCCTTTCTTTGTTAAATCCAAATTGGCTCTGGCTGATTGTAGCCCGGCCTGGGCCACTTTGAATTGAAGCTCGGCCCGGTCAAATTGCTGATCCGAGATAGCCCCCTTTTCATAATTGTCCCTGGCTCGATTTAGATCTTTCTGCATAGCCTCTGCATTCTCCAGAGCCTGTTTATAAGCTGCATCTGCCCGCTCTATCTCTTCTTTTCTTGCTCCTTTTCTGATCTTGTCAAGGTTTGCCTGGGCCATCTTTAGAGCAGCCTCAACCTGCTTCAGATTACTCAAGAATTCAGTCTCTGCAGTCGCCTTTACCAGATTCCACTGAGTCTCAGCAGCACTGAAGGCAGCCTCTGCCTGCTTTACGCCCAATGAGTACTCTCTATCCTCGATTTTGGCTATAACCTGTCCCTTCTTTACCCCGTCACCCAATTCAACCCTTATTTCTTCCAGGATTCCACCTACTTTGGGAACTATGGTTACGCTGCTCTGAGGACCCACATCTGCTGTGAGGGAGAGCTCTTGGGCGATCTCTCCTCTTTGTACAGGGGCAACTTTCACCGGAACTGAAACCTCTTCCTTCTCCTGAGAATAGGATATTCCCGAAAGACAAAACGCGGTGAGAACTAACATTACTGCAGAAATTCTTCTAAGGTACATAGGTAACCTCCTTCTTTATTTCGTTGCTCTCTCCAGCTCTGCCATGGCCACATTGTGGTCATATAAAGCTTTGAGATAGGCGAGTCTTGCCCTGGTTACGGTGAGCTGAGCATCCAGAGCTTCCAGATTGGTGATGGCTCCACTTTTGTAACGAACCTCCGCAATGGAAAGAGCCTCCTCGGCCTGTTCAATGTTCTTTTCCTGGGCATGGATTCTTTCCTCGGATGCCTCCACGTCCCAGAAAGCTTTCTTAACTTCCAGGTCTATTCCGTCCTCGAGCCCCTGAAGAGAGAGCTCAATTTGCCTGACCTGGGATCTTCGTTGGGCAACTCGTGCCCGATTTGCCCACCCATCGAAGAGGGGCATGGACAACACCAGATTAAGATTCCACTCCCCTCCCCATTCATCTTCTCCTCCTGAGGGATTTTGATACTGATAATTACCCACCAGGGCGAGATTCGGTTTATTCTGAACCTCAGCGAGCTTAAGAACTACCTCAGAGATCTCTTTCTGGAGCTGTACGCTTTTCAGATCACTTCTTTCCTC
>JAUWAK010000105.1 GCA_030602105.1 Candidatus Aerophobota bacterium
ATGAAGGTTCCTGACCAAGGATACATTCTTGACGGTAAAGAGAGTCTAAAGATTACCGTATCATCAGAGATTTCCTGAAAAAAGGAGAACAGGAGAAAAAATGTCGAAGGAGGAAAAAAATGCCATTTGGGTACAATGGAAAGATTCTGCGGGTTGATCTATCCAAGGGAGAGGTAAAGGTTGATGAGCCGGATGAGTATTTCTACCGCACCTACGCGGGAGGCTCCTCTCTTGGGGCTTACTATTTGTTGAAGGAGATGCCTCCTGGAGTTGATCCCTTCAGTCCTGATAACACTGTTGTATTCGCCGGTAGCGTGATCAGTGGTGCCCCTGTTCCAGGGTTTGCCCGTTCAGGCATAGTTTTCAAATCTCCTCTGACAGGTGCCATAGCAGATACTCAGGCAGCAGGCTACTTTGGGCCGGAGCTTAAGTTTTCTGGCTTTGATGCCATCGTCATTAGGGGGAAATCTAAGGAGCCGGTCTACCTCTGGGTACACGATGGTGAGGTTGAGATAAGAGATGCATCCGGCATCTGGGGCAAAACCACTGGTGAGGCACAGGATAGTATTCGAAAAGAACTTGGCGATGAGCGAATAATTGTTGCCGGTATAGGTCAGGCGGGAGAGAATCTTGTAAGATACGCCTGTGTACTTAACAATCTAAAACATGCGTATGGAAGATTAGGGGCTGGAGCGGTTATGGGTTCCAAGAACCTGAAAGCTATAGCAGTTAGAGGCCACGGGAAGCCGGAAATGAAGGACAAAGAAACCGTTCTTTCCATAGCAAAACATTTTTCCACGGGCTTCATGGAAGAAAGCTCTGATAACAGGGTTCTACACGACCTGGGGACCGCCGGGTATTTTATGGGTCAAAATGAAGATGGTCAGCTTCCCACGCACAACTTTCAAACAGGATATTTAGAGAAAGCGGAGAATATCTCCGGAGAAAGAATGAAAGATACCATCCTGGTCAAAGGGGAGGGTTGCTATGCCTGTTCGGTGAGGTGCAAAAGAATAGTTAAAGCTGATGAGCCTTATAAGGTTGATCCTGCCTACGGTGGACCAGAGTATGAAACCTTAGCTATGTTAGGTTCAGACTGTGGTGTTGATGATCTTGTTGCAGTCTGCAAGGGCAATGAGCTTTGCAACAAGTACGGTCTTGATACCATCTCCACCGGTGCAAGTATCGCTTTTGCAATGGAGGCTTATGAAAAGGGAATCATTACCAAAGAAGATACCGGCGGACTTGATTTAAGATTTGGCAATCAAGATGCTATGGTAAAGATGGTGGAGATGATTGCCAAAAGAGAAGGAATTGGCGATATTTTGGCAGAAGGAGTAAAAAGAGCGGCAGAGAAACTAGGTAAGGGAGCAGAGAAATTCGCCGTTCATGTCAAAGGGGAGGAGCTTCCTGCGCACGATGCTCGAGTCAAAGGGCACCTTACGCTGATGTACGCTCTCTGTCCTATGGGAGCTGATCATGTTCAGGCAGAGCATGATGGTGCTTTCACTCCCGGATCAGATTCCTTCTTCTCAGATAGAGTGGAACCGCTGGGTATCCTCGAGCCTCTTGAGCTTAGCAGCATTGATTATAGGAAGGTAAGAAGGTTTTTTTACTTCCAGAGTGTTTTTGGCATGGTGGATACCTTGACCCTATGTTTTTTCGCCTTCGCCCCGTGCCGCTACTTCACATTCAAAGAACTGGTAGATCTGATTAGAGCAATCACTGGCTGGGAGATGAGCCTATGGGAGCTTCTAAAAATAGGAGAGCGAAAGATAGCTATGTTTAGAGCCTTTAATGTGAGGGAAGGATTTACTAAAGAAGATGACTGGTTACCTGAGAGAATGTTTGAAGGGATTCTTACCGGTCCCCGCAAAGGACAAAAGGTAGATAAGGAGAAGCTACGAGAGGCAATAGATCTTTACTATGAAATGGTGGGATGGAACAAGGATGGTGTTCCTACCAAGGGAAAACTTGCCGAGCTTGATCTTTTCTGGCTTGCCGGGGAACTTGATAAGCACGGTAAATACAAAGAATAGCTGAGACGGCGACAACTTGTAGTGTGGATGCTCAGGAGTTTTATTGAAGCTATCCCTTCTGAACGGTATCTATTCTGATAGTCCCTGTTCTAGTTCTTGCTCTCATAATGCAAAGGTATCTGGTTAGAGATTTCCCCATGGGAGCTGTTAGAGGATAATTCATTGGTAAATAAAGGAGAAGAGCAGTGAATGTTCTGTCTATGTTTGAGTTGGAAGGGGAAAAGGCAATTGTAACCGGTGGAGGCCAGGGAATGGGACGGGAAATGGCTCTGGGTTTAGCAGAAGCCGGAGCAGACGTTGCGGTGGTTCAGAGGCGTGTGGAAGTGGCAGAAAGAACCGCAGAAGACATAAGGAAGCTGGGTAGGAAATCAATTGCCATGAAAGTAGATGTAAGCAAGTCCGAAGATGTTGAAAATATGGTAAGGGTGGTTGAGGATAAGTTTGGAAAAATTGACATCCTGGTTAATAGTGCAGGGGTTGCCGGCTGGGTTGCTGCTGAAGAGATGAGTCTTGAGGAATGGAACCGAGTCATTGGTATTAATCTCACCGGGGTTTTCCTGTGCTGCAAACTGGTTGGGAAGGAGATGATTAAGAGAAAAAAGGGAAGTATCATTAACATATCTTCGATATCCGGCTTCATTGTTAACTATCCTCAAAAGCAGTGTCACTATAATTCTGCAAAGGCTGGAGTTAACCTTTTGACCAAATGCCTGGCAGTTGAGTGGGCCCCACACAATATTCGCGTAAATGCCATTGCTCCTGGATGGGTGGCTACGCCTCTCCTGGAAGGTGCTGATGAGGAGACGCTGAAAACATGGACTTCTCAACCTCCCATGAGAAGAATGGCCAAGCCTTCTGAAATCAAGGGAGCCTGCCTATTCCTAGCTTGCAGAGCTTCAAGTTATGTTACGGGATCTGTTATGGTGGTAGATGGGGGCTACACTGCCTGGTAGGTATTAATAGGCTTCTCCGCGTGGTAGAAAATCTTCTGAGGCGCATTGACAAAAGAGAAGCGGGAGTTATGATAGCTGGCAGAGTTAGTCAGGATAAGAAGGTACCAGTCCTGGTAGGGCAAAAAAGCAATGCTCCCGTGGATGCCTTCAAGACTTGACCAGAAAAAGCCAGGAGGAAAGCCCGAAGGAGGTGAGAGAGGAAAAGGCTGCCCTGGCTTTGGGGAGAAAGAAAGGCTCTTCTCAGAAAGAAAAAAGACTATTTTAGAGAGGAGGAATAATGATGGGAAAAAGAACCATCAAGACCTTTGGGTTGGCTGTAGTGATTATGGCTTTGGTTGTGTTAGTTGCAGGCCAGGTCTTTGCTGCAGAAAAGAAATTTAGCTTGGCTGATGTCCCGGAGATAAAAAACAAGAGAGCAATCCATGTAGCCCTGGAGGCAGGGGGTGCCGCGGATTTGATAATCCCCTATCTTCAAAAGTTTGCAGAAAAGACCGGGGTCGAAGTTACTACCGAGTCGATGGTATTTGCTTCGTTGTATTCCAAGGTAATTGTGGAGCTCATAGCAAAAACTGGAGCATATGATATTGTTGTCACCGAGACCTCCTGGACAAATGAGTGGGAAGATTACCTTTATCCCATGCAGGAGTTGGCCGAAGAGTATGATCCTGAAGGACTAGAAGGCTTGGAAAGATATTTAGCAGGTCACGATCCAGGGCTCCTACGCATGTCTTCCACCGTGGACGGGAAACTCATGGGAATACCATACTACACATATACCCTGATGTATATCTATCGCGAGGATGTATTCAATCACCCCACGGAGAGGGCAAACTTCAGGAAAAGATATGGATATGAGCTGGCTCCGGCTCAAACCTGGGAGCAGGTAGGCGATCAGGGTGAGTTTTTTACCAGGAAAAAGGGTGATAAGTTAAAGGATGAGGTCCTTGAAAAGGACATTTATGGTTTGAGTATGATGGCCGGTAGATACCCGCACGTTCAGG
>JAUWAK010000081.1 GCA_030602105.1 Candidatus Aerophobota bacterium
GAAAACGAATCCTAGATCGAACAGAATAGAGAGTATCGGTGTCGGCAAAGCTTTCTAGCTCATCGTTTATGTAGTAGAAAAAGGAAAAGAATCTGGAGCTTCTGACAGAAGAGAAAAGAAGATAGGTCGAACGTCCCCTAATCCGTAGTCCATCTCGGACCTCGAATACCTGTGTGCCCAACGGAATGCCGCGTAGCTTCAGAACATAGGTGAGTTTTTCTCCGGCCTGAAAAGGGTGAGCTTCGAGCCGTGAGATACCACTGGAAAAAAGAAAAAGGAGGAGGACACTCAGAAAAACTCCTCTTCCTGAAAAAACCCCAGTTCTTCCTGGGAAAGAAGATTTTTCCCTTTCCACTTTACCTGAATCAATCATCCCCACCGGACAGTCCTTTTCCCCAGTTCTCCTCTAGTTCCTCGAGGGATACGTCCAGGACCCTCCTCTTGATCCTTCTGACAGTGAGTCTATTTCCTCTCACTACCCCCAATCTCCAGCAAGCTACCTTGTTTTGACGGGCAAGTCTTTCTATCCGCGGAAGATTCCTGGGACGGCAGGAAACCAGAATACGAGATTGGGTCTCACCAAACAGAAGGGCATCCATCCTTATCTTCAAGATCTCCGGGGAAGCTTCAAGCTCAACCACAGCCCCACTTCCCATACCAGAATCAGACATACAGCACTCAGCCAGAGCCACGGCCAGGCCGCCCTCAGAGCAATCATGGGACGAGCTCACTAACCGGGCCCTAATCAACTCAAGGCAGGTATTCTGGACTGCCCTTTCTTTCTCTAGGTCCACTCTGGGGATCGGACCCATCTTTAAACCATGAATAAGCCCGAGATACTCGCTCCCTCCTATCTCCTCCGTGCACTCTCCTAAGAGCACAATTAAGTCACCTTCTCTTTTGAACCAGGGGGTACAGGAAAAACTCATCTTCTCAACGAGACCCAGCATCCCTACCACTGGTGTTGGATCAATGGCTCCTTTTGGATTTTCATTATAGAAACTCACGTTACCACCAGTCACGGGAGTGTTTAGAATTCGACAGGCATCTGCCATTCCCTCAACGCATCTTCTAAACTGCCAGAATACATGGGGCTTAGTGGGATTGCCAAAATTGAGGCAATTGGTAATGGCGATAGGTTCCGCTCCCACACAAACAACATTTCTAGCCGCTTCGGCTACGGCTATCTTCCCGCCCTCGTAGGGATCAAGAAAGCAGTACCTGCCATTTCCATCACAGCTTAAAGCAATGGCTTTCTGGGTCCCTTTGATTCGAATGAGGGCTGCATCAGCCCCCGGTCGAAGAACGGTGTCGGTCCTTACCATGTGATCGTACTGCTCATACACCCACCTTTTGGAACAGATACTGGGAGAGGCCACGAGGACCTTTAGAACACCATCATAGTCCTGAGGTTCAGGAATGGTGGAGATGCTCACGTCTTTTATCTTTCTTAGATATTCTGGTTTTCTCTCTTCTCTGGTGTAGACCGGTGCCCCTTCTGTTAGGAACCTAGCTGGAACTTGAGCCACTCCCCCAGCGTCGTCCAAAACCGTGAGATACTCGTCACCGGTGACTTCTCCAATAGGAACAGCATGAAGATCCCACTTATCAAAAACTCTCCGAGCTTCTCTTTCTTTTCCTCGTGTAACGATGACCAGCATTCTCTCTTGCGACTCGGAGAGCATCACTTCATAAGGTATCATACCCTCTTCCCTCCTGGGTACAAGGGATAGATCTACCCTCATGCCTGAGTGTCCCCGAGAGGCTGTTTCCGAGGTGGAGCAGGTCAGTCCGGCTGCTCCCATATCCTGCATACCCACCACTGCTCCCGTGTTCAAAAGCTCCAGACATGCCTCCAAGAGAAGCTTCTCTTTGAAAGGATCGCCTATCTGAACCGCGGGTCGATCCTTATCCAACTCTTCAGTAAGCTCCCGGGAGGCAAAACTGGCTCCTCCTAAGCCATCTCGTCCGGTATCTGCGCCCACATAGAAAACAGGGTTTCTGGCTCCTGTGGCTCTGGCCCTAACCAGACTATTCCGTCTTGCCACCCCAACACACATCACATTAACCAGGGGGTTGCCCTCGTAGGTCTCATCAAAACAGATCTCCCCTCCCACAGTAGGAATGCCCATGCAATTGCCATAGGCAGCAATTCCACCCACTACACTACTAAGAAGATAACGATTGCGACCATTATCCAGAGGACCGAAACGAAGGGAATCCAGAAGAGCTATGGGCCTTGCCCCCATGGTGAAAATATCCCTGAGGATTCCTCCTACACCGGTACTCGCTCCTTGAAAGGGTTCCACTGCTGAGGGATGATTATGAGATTCCATCTTCATTACCACGCAGAGGCCATCGCCAATATCGACGACTCCGGCATTTTCCTCACCTGCTTTAATGAGTATATTCTTTCCCGAAGTAGGGAACAACCTTAAGAGGGGTTTTGAACTTTTGTAGCTACAATGCTCACTCCACATCACTGAGAATATCCCCAGCTCGGTAAAATTGGGCTCACGTCCAAGAGTGTCCTTTATTTTCTCATATTCCTCTTCTGTCAAACCGTGGGCTTTGACCAAATCCGGAGTGATTTTCCCGGGTTCTTTCACTTCACCTATCCTTTAACTCAAGGTTCAGTAGTCCCTTGTATTTAGCCCATCACACTCAAGAGATCTCTTCACTGGGCGGACAGTCATTCCGAAGAGACCGCCGGGGACTTCTCTTCACGGTGCTTACCACAGACTCAAAAACGACTCTGCCGTCCTCCGAGCTGAGAATAGATTCCGATGCTCTCTCCGGATGAGGCATCAGTCCCAGAACGTTCCCTGACCGGTTCGAGATACCAGCTATGAAATCCTTCGATCCATTAGGATTTGACTCCTGGGACAGCTCTCCGTCCTCACTACAATACCTGAAAATGATCTGATTGTTTTCTTTCAGGCCTCTCATGATCTCATCGTCCGCATAGTACCTGCCATCAATGTGGGCAATGGGGATCCTCAGAACCTGTCCAATTTGACAGAGGCTAGTAAAAGGAGTGAGATTGTTTTCCACCCTTATATTTGCAAACTTACAGATGAATCGAAGGCTTCTGTTTTTCATCATGGCTCCTGGCAAAAGGTTCGATTCCAGAAGGATTTGGAAACCATTACATATACCTATGACCAAGCCGCCTCTCCTGGCGAAGCTGCCTATCGCCTTCATGACAGGAGAAAATCGAGCAATAGCCCCGGTGCGAAGATAATCACCATAAGAGAATCCCCCAGGAAGAATGAGACAGTCAAAGCCTTCCACCCTCCTCTCCTTATGCCAGATAAAATCAACTTCCTCTCCCACGACATCCCGAACTACATCGTAGCAATCATCATCACAATTTGATCCCGGAAAAACCACAACACCGAACCTCATCTCACGCTTCCTTCCTCAATATGGTAGCTGTATTTCTCGATCACCGGATTGACCAGAAGCTTTCCGCACATCTCTTTGAGTTTTTCCTCCGCCGCACCTCTACCCTTCGCCCTAAGCCCAAGCTCTATGTATTTGCCAAATCGGACCCGGGTCAGATTACCGTACCCCAGCGACTCAAGAGCTTCTTTGATGGTTGATCCCTGAGGATCAACCAATCCCTTCTTTAAACTGATGTATACCTTAGCCCGAAATAGCCTTTCGGTATCGTGCGTCCTTTCATCCCTCCTTCTCCTAGTTCGCTGTGTCATCTTTTCCTATTCCCATTCAATAGTGCTGGGTGGTTTTGAACTGATATCATAGACCACCCGGTTGACCCCTTTCACCTCATTGATGATTCTATTCGAGATTTTTTCCAGAATATCATAGGGGAGCTTTGCCCAATCAGCCGTCATCCCGTCAATACTGGTGACGACCCGCAAGGCGATGGTGTATTCATAGGTGCGTTGATCGCCCATAACCCCTACACTCTTTACCGGCAAAAGGACGGCGAAAGACTGCCATATTTCTTCGAATCCCCTATGTTTTTTCATTTCCTCCTGGACTCTCTTGTCAGCCTCACGCAGAATCTGAAGGCGCCCCCGGGTCACCTCTCCTGCCACTCTCACTGCCAATCCAGGGCCGGGAAAGGGCTGTCTTTTGACTATGTCTTCTGGAAGACCCAATTCTCTGCCCAGCCCCCTCACCTCGTCCTTGAATAGATCCCTCAGAGGCTCCAGAAGCTTGAAATGCATGGAATCTGGAAGTCCTCCCACATTATGGTGGCTCTTAATAGTTGCCGAAGGTCCTCCCTTAGCGGAGAGAGATTCGATGACATCCGGATAGAGCGTCCCTTGAGCCAGAAAATCAATTTTGCCCATTTTTTGGGCCTCTTCACTGAATACCTTGATGAACTCCTCACCAATAACCTTCCTTTTCTCTTCCGGATCGGCGAGACCCCTGAGCTTCGACAAGAATCTTTCCTCGGCATCCACATAGTGTAAATTGAGGTGGAGACTATGGGCAAAAGTCCTCCTTACCTGGTCGGCTTCCCCTTCTCGAAGGAGCCCGTTGTTCACAAAAATGCACTCCAGTCGATCTTTGACGGCTTTAGAAACTAGCATAGCTGTAACGGATGAGTCCACCCCTCCACTTAGCGCACATACGACTTTTCCTTTGCCTACGTTCTTTCTAATCTGGTCCACCGCAAACTCGGTAAAGGAACTCATAGTCCAGTTCTTGGTGCAAGCACAGATCTTGAACAGAAAGTTTTCAAAGACACGCCTTCCTTCCCTGGTATGAACAACCTCGGGATGAAACTGAATCCCATATAATTTCCTCTTGGCATCTCCCATCCCGGCTACAGGGCAGGTAGATGTATGAGCAAGGATCCGGAATTGAGGAGGGAGTCTTTTGACCTGATCACCATGGCTCATCCATACACGGGTCGGAGAGGAGATCCCCTCAAAAAGATCCGTCTCCTCATCCACATATAACTCGCTCGCTCCATATTCTCGCTCAGAGACGGACCTCACCTCTCCCCCGAGAAGATGGCCCAATACCTGCATGCCGTAGCAGATCCCCAAAGTGGGAATGCCTAGATGAAGTATCTCTTGCCGGGGAAACGGGGCATTCCCATCAAAAACACTGGCCGGTCCACCGGAGAGAATGATACCTCTAGGCTTTGATTTGAGAATCTGAGAAACACTAACGTCAAAGGGAATAAGCTCACAGTAAACTTGAGACTCCCTCACCCTGCGGGCGATGAGCTGATTATATTGGGAACCAAAGTCCAGAATAGCTATCATACCTTGATAAGGCTTCTGCTTCATCGAAGGACCTCAATAGCCTCTCTTAGTTTCATCTCTATCCAT
>JAUWAK010000111.1 GCA_030602105.1 Candidatus Aerophobota bacterium
GGTGATGCTCCCAAGTTTGCTCACATTGCAGAACTTCTGGGTGAGGATATTGAGGGGCTTTCTCTCAAAGAGGCGGCCAAAAAAGCTGCTTTGGCGGCAAGGGAACTGGCTCTGGACATAGGAATACCGAAAAGCCTCAAAGAATTTGGATGCAGGGAAGAAGACGCGCCTCGTCTTGCCGAAGAAACATTCAAAATCCAGCGTATTCTAGTGGGAAATCCGCGTCGGGTAATTCTCGAAGATTTGGAGCAGATGTTCGACAAAGCCATCCAGGGTGAGCTGTAAAAAGAATAATCACTACTTTTTTTTCGAGGACTCGAGCTTTCTCTCAAATTCCTCTATCTCAGATGTTTCCCGAAGTACACCCACTTCTAAAGAAAAATCCTCGGTCTCACCAGGTTTAAGCATTTGAAGAGTTCTCCGTTCCTTCTCTTTCGCTCTTCCCTCTACCTGGCAGTTGGCCGGTTCCATCCCCACTACATATTCTCCCTCGCCCATCATCTTCCACTGGAGGAAATTGGGCAGCTGGCTGAGTTTGTAACGGAGATATACTCCAAACCCTTCCCCTTCTATATTCTCATTCACAAGGGCACATCTTACCAAGCCGTCCTCATCTGCCCGCATCCTGTGGTAATAAACCTTCTCTTTGAAATTAGGTATGGGGGCCGTAAATCTGGCGTAGTCTTCTTTCCCCTTTGCCGATTCTTCAGTCACCGGGGTTACTTCTGTGGTGGGGGAGATTAATCGTGACCCTTCAGCCACTACAGGGAAACCTATGTTGAAATGGTATATGATCATAAGAGGAGTTTCTCGGTAGCCCTGGTTTTCCACCTTATCTTCGATCCATAAACGAGACTCCCCCATTTTTGTCCATATTTTTCTTTTTAGAACCATGTTCTCTCCAAACACTGCACTCTCGCGGATCCTACCTTCTACGGACAGAACATAATCCCCGCCCTTCCAGTCTCTATCTATTCTCATGTCTTCCGCAGGAATGTGAGATATCCTGCCGTGCAAACCTAGTTTTTGACCTTCATCCTCAGAAGGGAACCCTGCGTAGGTTAGCCCGCAGGTGACTAAAAGACCTCCGGAGAAACTTCTGAGCCAGCCTAGACCTTCTGGTTCAAAGAAGTGAGGATGTACATCTCCCGTAGAGGATCGCCAGCAAAGGGACTTGCCTTGATAGAAAGCCTGAGATATATCCATGCCTCTCTCGGGCATTACGGTAAATTCAAATCCACTTCCAGTCCAAAAATCAACGCATCTTGCTCCCCTGGCTTTACCTTCGGTGAGTTGATAAGGTTTTACACCCGCTACCTGAGAGAAATCCCCGACCAATCTAGACAACTCGCCGCGAGAATAGTCCTTCCCTAGCATTCTCATCATTTTCCCCTCCCTGTGTTGAAAACTACTCTCAAGATACCATAAATTTTCGATCTACCAAATTTATGGTCCTTTCCTTCGCTCTTCCCATAAAGGGCTCACCGTAGTCAAGAAAAGATGAGGTGGGCACCAGATTCTCATGATCAAAAAATCCTGTTCCCTCTACTTTGCGCACCTTGATAGCTTCCTCTAAGGGGGCGGAACCTGTGAGGAGTTCATCTTTCTCTCTTTTTATCACCGCAACCATACCTACTTCCTGCTTTTCAAGCATATCCACACACCTTATTCCCAATTTGTAACCAAGCTCCATATCCACCCACACAGGAGAGCCATTTCTTAGCTGATAGGTTAAGGCCATAGGAGCAGTACCTAAAGGCTTGCCAAACATCTCCTTGGTTTTGCTCTTAATTGCACCCGAAAGGTAACTTGCCAGAAGATATGGGTCTAGCTTTACATGTCCGTACTCATCCAGCTCCCTTTCCTGTTCCCTTATGTGAGATTCTAGTCCCTCTATTTGAGCTCCCTCAGCTACAACCATCACCACAAAGCCTTTGCCTAAGGACTTTTTCCTTTGGCCAAATAAGGTTCCTATTTTGTGACAGATCTCATCCAGTTTGCAGGGTCTCTCCGCAGGTACTACGAAATCAGCCCTGCCGTAAGCCCCCGCACCTAGTGCTACCCAGTCGGTATGACGACCGAAAACTACTACAATTGCAACTCTTCCAGGGCTTGAAGCCGCATCAAAGAACTTTGCAACTTCCTCAGAGGCGACCTTAATGGCGGTGGGATAACCAATGGTAAAGTAGGTTCCTGAAAGGTCATTATCCATGGTCTTTGGCCACCCAACAGAAGGGAGTTTGAACTCTGAGTACATGTTCCAGAGAGCACCTAAGGTATCCTCCCCTCCCATAGCTATGAGAGCATCAACTTTTCGTTTCTTCATTGACTCTTGTACCTTATCTAGGGCGGGTTTCACTCGACTCGTGCCCAGGATAGAACCTCCCTTGTTGATGGAGCTCATAGCATCATAGTCTGTCAGGTTAACAAACATATCATTTACTACACCCTGCCAACCATCCAGTGCGCCGTAAACGCGCCAGCCCTTCCTCCTTGCTTCCTCTATTACTCCCGCTATGCCTGCATTAAGTCCCGCCGCATGTCCACCGCCTGTAAGTACTGCAAGAGTCTTGGCCATACCTTCCTCCCTTATCCCCTGCTGTATCTTGCAGCCTGGTCTTTCAGGGAAATAGGCTGAAAATCCTCAGGGACCCTGTTGGCACCACCAAAGGCACGGGTCTTCTCCTCAACAATGGAGGTGATTCTTTTTCTAGCCTCACCAAGGTACTCTCTCGGGTCAAATACATCGGGCCTCTCATTTAGAACTCTTCGGATGGTGGCAGTAACTGCAAGGCGAACGTCAGTGTCAACATTTATTTTCCTTATTCCTCTTTTTATGGCTTCCTGAAGCATCTTGATTGGAACCCCCTTTGCTTTTGACATGCTTCCACCATACCTGTCAATCTCTTCAATGAGAGAGGAAGGAACACTGGAGGCACCGTGAAGAACCACGGCACAATCAGGAACTCTTCTGTGAGTTTCCTGGATAAGGTCTTGTCTAATTCTTGGCTCTGCTGAGAATTTATACGCTCCGTGTGAGGTGCCAACTGCAACAGCCAGGGCATCTACTCCCGTTTTTGCCACGAATTCTTCAACCTGATCAGGGTCGGTAAATGCAGATTTACCTTCAACATCCTCCTCAATGCCTCCCAGAACTCCAAGTTCTCCCTCTACTGACACCCCTCGAGGATGGGCGAAATCTACCACGCTTCTGGTAAGGGCAACATTCTCCTCGAAGGAGAGTCGAGACCCGTCAATCATTACTGAAGTAAAACCAAGAGATATTACCTTTTTTACTGTATCCAGGGAATCACCATGATCAAGATGAAGAACAATCGGTACATCGGGAAAAAGCTCAACTGCTGCAAGAGCAAGATGGTGAAGAAAATCATGGTTGGTATACTTAAGAGCTCCTCTTGATGCCTGAATGATACCAAAGCACCTCGTATTCTTGAAAGCTTGCATAACTCCCTGCAATTGCTCCATGTTGTTGAAATTAAAGGCACCTACTGCAAACTCTCTCTTCTGGGCCTCATCGAGCACCTGTCTGAGTGTAACTAATGGCATTCTCCTTCCTCCTCATAGCCAAAGTCACCTTCTGATGTTCTGGCTTCTGTTTACTCTCTAACTAATTTAGATAGATTCTAATCTGTTTCCTGCTAAAGTCAAACTAGACAGGGTCAAATCGCTTGCATTGCTTTTTCCTCAATCCGCTACTCGAAGATGTATGCATTGCGAGCCATATAGATGTCTCGCCGCGCGAGGTTGACGCCAGGTTTTATTTTGTTTATAATGCCCATAATTCCGATAGCCATAGTTACAGAATGGGGGACGGA
>JAUWAK010000065.1 GCA_030602105.1 Candidatus Aerophobota bacterium
AAGTGGACAAAAAATCAATGGAACTGAACCTTCTCGGCAAAATGCTCATTATTCTAGGATTGTTAGTAGTGATCATAGGAGCTCTTGTTCTTCTGGTGGGAAAGATTCCTTTTCTAGGGAGACTTCCCGGAGATATAACCATTCGTCGAGCTGGCTTCGGTTTCTATTTTCCTATCACTACCTGTATCTTGATCAGTCTCATTCTCACCTTTGTGTTTACTCTTTTCTCAAGGAAATGAATTAGCTTCTGGTAGGAATTTATGACCAAAAGACGGATTTTTCTCTATAGTGTTCTGGTGCTTTTCTCTGTGATAATAGGAATTGGGGCCGCTTATTTCACTGCTGCTTTTTTTGACCTCCCGCAGATCGAGAAGCTGGAAGGCTACCAACCCAGCGTGATCAGCAGAGTGTATTCGGAGGATGGAGAGGTCATAGCAGAATTCTTCAGGGAAAGAAGAGAAATAGCTCCTCTTTCCAGGATCCCGGAGTATCTTCAGAACGCTTTCATCGCCATTGAAGATCATCGGTTCTACCAACATCCAGGAATAGACGTCAGACGCATCTTCAAGGCTGCCTGGATAGATATAACCACCTGGAGTACTGTCGGGGGAGGAGCTAGCACCATAACCCAGCAGCTGGCCAGGAATCTTTTCTTAACCTTGGAGCAAACCATATCCCGTAAATTGAAGGAAATAATGCTAGCCATTCAAATTGAAAAAAGGTACAGCAAAAGAGAAATCTTCGAGATGTACCTCAACCAGATATACTTTGACCGCAGAGTCCATGGAGTCGGAGAGGCTGCCTCTTTTTATTTCGGCAAAGACGTAGCCGACATAACTCTCGCAGAATCAGCTCTTCTCGCAGCTATACCCAAGAGTCCTGCCCGGTACTCACCCCTTCATCATCCGGAAAATGCTCAAAGAAGAAAAGAAGTTGTCCTGGAAAAAATGTCAGGCCTGGGCTTCATCAACCAAGAGGAAGAACAGAAAGCTATGGAGGAAGTCATCCAGATCGTAGAAGGAGAAGAGAAACAAAGAATATATACCGTTAACGCTGCTCCCTATTTTGTGGAGTGGATTCGCCAAAAAATCGAAGAGAGATACGGTTATGATAGATTTTGGCGGGGAGGCCTAAGGATCTACACCACTCTTGATTTGAAGCTCCAGGAAGCGGCGGAAGAGGCGCTCACTCCCTATTTGAAGGAGAATGATTTCCAGGGAGCTCTGGTAGCTATGGATCCCCACACAGGATTCATCAAAGCTTTAGTCGGTGGAAGAGATTTTACCGAAAGTCAGTTCAACCGAGCCACCCAGGCTTATCGCCAAACAGGATCTGCCTTCAAGATTTTCACCTACACCGCAGCTATTGACGGGAAAAAGTTCAGTCCGGTCAGCCCCTTCTTTGACGCTCCTATTGCCTTTAAGGGCAGAAGAGGCCTGGGAAAAAGCGGCGAGGTCAGGGAAAAGGGAGGATTCTGGTCTCCTGAAAATTACGAAAAATACTACTGGGGAAAGGTATATGTCTGGCAGATGTTTGCCCACTCTATCAATGTCGCCTCAGTGAGACTTCTGGAAAAAGTGGGAGTGGGTAAAGTTATCGACTACGCACATAGAATGGGGGTGCAGAGTAGACTGAACCACGATCTCACCTTAACCCTGGGAACCTCGGGTATGACCCTGCTGGAGTTGGTTAGAGGATATGCCACCGTTGCCAACTATGGGGTGCGAACCAATCCCATCTTTGTTCACCGGATAGAAGATTATGAGGGGGACGTCCTGGAAGAAAGGTTCCCCGAGGGCGAAATAGTTCTCTCTCCCGAGGCCTCCTTTGTCATGATTGACCTGTTGAAAAAGACCGTTGAGCATGGAACAGGCCGTAGAGTTCGCTCATTGGGATTTGAAAGGCCGTGCGGGGGGAAAACAGGTACCGTGGGATGGCCAGGCCAAGAGAATACAGACAAAACGATCGACGCCTGGTTCGTGGGTTTCACTCCGGACCTCATCGCCGGAGTATGGATAGGTAAGGACGATGCAAGTCCATTGGGAGAAAAGCTTACCGGCAGCGCAGCGGCTATTCCTGTCTGGACAAAATTCATGGAAAAAGCCCTGGAAGATACACCCGTTAAAGACTTCCCGTCTCCTCCCGGGGTGATCTTTCGTGAAATAGACCTCGATACCGGGCTTCTGAGCAGGCCTGAGTGCAACAATACCCTGTGGTTCCCCTTTCTTAAAGGAACGGCTCCGCAAGATTACTCCAACGGGCAGGAAACAGGCGTCACCGTGACAGAAGCTACCCTCCTACCTTTTCATTCGGCTGTGATGGATGAAGAAAGCTAAAGCTCGCCCTATTATTACCCTGACGACCGATTTTCGTCATGATCTTTATGTGGGTCAGATTAAGATGAAAAGAAATGCGATTATCAATATCTATAGGCCAGCCTCTTTTCTTAAGACCCCCACCATATCCGTGTGTTCCCAGGTAAACTCCTTCTCGTCTCGGCCAAAATGGCCATAGCAAGCGGTTTTTTTGTAAATAGGACGAAGCAGGTCTAGTTTCTCAATCATACCCCGGGGAGTAAGATCAAAACTCCTCTCTATAATCTGTCTTATTTTTATCTCAGGAATCTTCCCCGTACCAAAGGTATTCACCATAAGAGAAACAGGTTTAGTTCCCCCAATCACATAGGCCACCTGAACCTCACATTTTTCAGCAAATTCCGAAGCGACCAGATTCTTGGCAATATATCGAGCCATGTAAGCTCCCGAACGATCCACTTTGGTGGGATCTTTTCCGGACAAGCATCCCCCGCCGTGAGAACCCACTCCTCCATAGGTGTCCATAATGATCTTTCTGCCGGTAAGGCCGGTATCCGCCTGGGGTCCCCCTATTTTGAAGGAACCTGTCTGGTTAATGTAGTGGGCTATCTGTTCATTTTTGTATTCTTCAGGAATGCAAGGATTTATGATCTTCTCCACCAACTCATCCTCAATATCCTCTACCTCCACTTCCGGGGAGTGCTGGGTAGAAATAACCACTGCTTTTACTTTATGGGGTGCACCATTGATATACTCCACTGTCACCTGAGATTTTCCATCAGGCCGAAGATAAGGTAGAATTTTCTTCTTCCTCGCCTCAGCTAGCCTCCGAGTCAGTCGATGAGCTAGAACTATAGGAAGAGGCATAAATTCTGGTGTCTCGGTAGTAGCGTAGCCAAACATCATTCCCTGATCTCCGGCACCATATCTATCCACACCTAGAGCAATATCAGCAGATTGCTCATTAATGGAGGTAATTACCGAACAACTCTTGTAGTCAATTCCAAAGCCTGCCTGGGTATACCCTATTTCTTTCAGGGTCCTGCGGGCAACCGCCGCGATATCCACATAGCAGGTTGTGGTGATCTCTCCGGCCACAAAAACAAGTCCCGTGGTAACGAGCGTCTCGCAGGCTACTCTTCCGTGGGGATCATTCTCCAGGATAGCATCCAGAACAGCATCAGAAATCTGGTCGGCAATTTTGTCCGGATGTCCCTCTGTAACCGACTCCGAAGTAAACAAATATCTCTCTTTTCCCATCAAGAACTCCTCTCCTTGATCATTTATCGTGCGATCGACCCAACAGGCCCTTGCGTACCACCACCCCTCCCCTCATGGAAAAGTCAGGAGGAATGAAGACACCACTTGCCAGAATACAATCATCTAGCTCGGCGCCACTCTCCACTACTACACTATCCCAGAGAATGCATTGGCGTAGGGAGGCTCCTTTTCTGATCCTCACCCTATCACCCAGGACACTGCCTCCTCCTACCTTGACGCCTTCCTCGATCTCACAGCCCTCCCCTATTACCAGAGGAGGTATGAGATGAGCCTGGGGTGAAATTCTGTTTCCCTCCCCTATCCAGACATTTTCCTTTATCTGGCGGCCGGGTATGTCAATTCCTTCCTTTCCTTTCAGGATATCTTTGTGAGCTTGACGGTAGTCCTCCAAATTACCCACGTCCGTCCAGTAGCCTTCCATAGAATAACCGTAGATCCCCTCCCCTTTTCTTACCATAGCGGGAAGAACCTGCCTCCCAAAATCGTACTCGCGAGATTCGGGAATATGGGAAAAAACTTCTGGCTCAAAAACATAAATTCCCGTGTTGACCTGGTTGGAAAAAACCTCCCCCCAGGTTGGCTTTTCCACGAATTGATTAATTCTCGACTCCTCGTTACACAGGGCAATGCCGTATTTGAACCTTTCCTCCGTCTCCTTCAAGACGACGGTACACGAAGCCCTCTTGCGCTTATGAAAGTGAAGGATTTCCTCCAGGTTAATATTGCTTACTCCGTCGGAGCTTAACACCAGGAAAGTTTCCTGGAAGTAATTTTCCATCTTCTTCACTCCTCCCGCTGTACCCAAGAGGTGCTCTTCCTCAGAAAAAATAACTCGCACATCAAACCGCCTAGCTGCCGGGGCTAGATAATCTTTTACCTTTTTGGCCCCGTGATGAAGATTTACGACTACCTCGTCTATCCCGAATCTTTCCAATAGGCGTAGTGAATAGGACAAGGAAGGCCGATTCACTATAGGAATTATGGGCTTGGGGAGAATATGGGTGAGAGGTCTGAGGCGTGTTCCCAGCCCGGCTGCCAATACCATAGCTCGCAATCGAGTGCTCCTTTGTCAAATGAGAGGGTGATCTTAAGCTTCCTGTTTCTCAATGATCTTAACTATCTCCTGCACCGCACTTGCTTTCATTAGAGCCTCGCGAGATTTCCTATTTCTCAATAAACGAGAGATGGTAGCTAGAGCTTTCAAATAGTCGCCGGATGCATTTTTTGGGGCAGCTAACATGAAGAATAGGTAAACGGGCTCTTTATCCAGAGCGTCAAAATCGATTCCTTCCTTGGAGATGCCAAAAGCTCCTGTCAGATCTTTGATTCCGGTGGAACGAGCGTGCGGAATGGCTATATTGTACCCAATTCCGGTACTTCCCAATTCTTCTCTTTCCCTAATGACCCTTAGGAACTCTTTGCGATCGGTGAGCTTTCCCGCCTTTTCCAATAGATCAGTGAGCTCTTCCAAAACCTCATCCTTGCTTTTAGACTCCAACTTTGCCTCGATAGCCTTTGCATCAAGAAAAGCTTTTATGTCCACCTCGTCCCCCTTTGCACGTTAGTTCGACGTATGTTTTTCTCTATCGCACTTTTTATAGCTGGGGTTCTATGAGCCCATAACCACCACTGGTCATCTTGTATATCACATTAACCTGTTCGGTAGCTGCGTTAACAAAAACCAAGAATTTGTCCCGGGAAAGATCTAGCTGCATAGTCGCTTCATCCAGGTTCATAGGTTTGGCAATCTGACGGGTAATGTGAATGGCTTCAGACTGAGCTCCGGGTAAGCTCTCATCCTTGAAATTCATCCTCTCCTGAGCTAATCTTGCGCGGTGTTTATGAGATTTCAATTTCTCTTTGACCTTACGTACCTGCCTCCTCACCTTGTCCACAGCTTTATCTATGGAAACATGCAGGTCTTCAGATGTTCCCTCTCCATGAATACTAGTTCTATTGCCAAGAACATTGATTTCAGTAATGTATGTTTCTCTTTGCATTTTCAAAATGACCTTGGCGGATACGATTCTATCAAGATATTTTGTGAGCTTTTCCACCTTTTTGCGAATATGCTTATCTACCTCCTCCTGAATAGGGACATGAATTCCGCTCACTTCAATCTTCATCATGTTTACCCCTTCAGATAGGATAGGTAGTAAGAGAACTCACGTTGCGGCAAGCCCCCGTCCAGGGATCAATCTCTTCCCTTCTTACGAGGCCATTGGAGATAGAGAAGACAACCAGTCCTCTGCCGGGGGCACTTTTTCTCTTTTTTATTCCACTTGAGTCCGATAGTCAAAAGGTGGGTAAATTCACTCTACCTTATTTACTTCAACTGCCTGCAACCCTCGCTCAGTCTCCTCAACATTGAAGGAAACCTTGTCACCCTGGTCCAGGCTCTTAAATCCCTCCTGTTCAATCTTGGAGAAATGAACAAAAATATCTTCTCCGTTTTCCCTCTGGATGAAGCCGTAACCTTTACGGTCATCGAACCACTTTACGGTTCCCTCTTCTCGCTCTGCACTGTCTACCTCTACCTTTGCA
>JAUWAK010000138.1 GCA_030602105.1 Candidatus Aerophobota bacterium
AAGATCAATCTTATCCATAATCTCCTCTGCCTGAGCCTTGGCTAAGCCAACCTGTTTCTCAAGATAGCTGACCCACCTGGCCCTATTCTCCTGGCTGAAGAAGATTCTATAGACTTTTTGGGCCACTAGAGTTCCAGCATACCCTATGTCGCACTCCAGGTTGCTGAGGAAGGCAAAGGCTTTCTCCTTGGAATAACCGGGGATCCTAGCCCCTGCTATCACCTCTACGAAGCCTGGATGAGTTAAGGACTTCAGGTACTTGTAGGAACAGACTACTCCTACCTTCTCCTTGAAAGAGGAAAGCTCTTGTAACTCCTCAGTTGCACCGAGCGTTTGGGCGAGTTCCCTTAGTGATTTGTCTCGGTTTTTCGCTTTACCCAGCGCTTCGGTAAGGAGTCTTTCCGCTTCAAGGTCTCGAAGGTGGCTCTCCAGCCTACCCCCCATATTGGTCTCATAAACCTGGGTGAGGGATATTCCCATCTTCAAGGCCGCTGCCATTCCCTCCATAGCTGCCATAACGAGAGTTGCTTCCTGGGATACCGTGTAGGTGACAGTATTGTTGGTGCCTATTCCCAGGCTGTTCAAGTCCTTAGTGATCTGGATAGAAGAAGGATATGCCCCTGCCACCTTAAAGACCATGTTGGGTCTTCCTCTTTCACCATCTTGTGAGTAGCCCCAGAGGAGGTGAGAGTCGTAATTTCGGACAAACTCCTGGGCGGAGGAATAAATGGCCAGAGCATCCCTCAGGCTACCCTCTAAACTCTCTGCCACATTGGGATTGAGTTGGTAGCTTACCAATCCATGGTGTAGGTTAGAGAGAAGGGCGATGGGTCTAAAGACAGCCAGATTTGGCCAAAGGGCGGTTTTAGTTGCTTCCATGGCAATCTCATCGGCAAAGTCCTCCGGGCTGCCCTGCCACTCTGGATGATTCTTCACCACTTCTTCAAAGTCTTCCCATAGGCTGACATCATCCTCATAGGCCCTGGCAGCTAGTACTGGGTTGGTCGAGACCTGGACGTAACCCAGGTGCCTAAGATATCTTAAGCCAATGGCGTAGTCGTTTCCGAACTTGCCAAGTCCCTTTACGCCCATTGAATAGTAGATGTTCTTCCGGATCACTTTTGTTGCTTTAGAGACAAAGCTTGCCGCCAGGTTTTTCTCCTCAAGCCCTTTCTCGATTTCCTCCCCCATCTTGGCCACCATACCCGCGCCTTTCATCACTTTCTTCATATCGTTGATGAGCTTCTTTACTACAGCTTCAGCGACAGGAATTCTTGACGCGGTGAGTTTTCCCTTTCTTTCCAGATGCTCCCATACCTTGAGGGTGTAGAGGATATGCTCATATGTCTTCCTCACCTCATCACGAGAGAATCCAACCATTCTACTCTCTATTCCAGCCAGATTTAGTGCTATTTCCATAAGTACCTGGTACACCCAGCCACGGCGCTGCATTTTCTTCCTCGAAACTTCCTTTGAATCTCCCGAGCTAGGCATGCTCCCCACAAACTCAAGATTGAGCTGACGAATTACACGCCCTACTGTCTCGTTGAGCTTTCCTTTCATTTCTCTGTGAAGAATGTGATCCGCTGCTAATTGGGGCTCGCCTTTAAGGGTGGTGCGGCAGATGTTATCTGAGTGATCTAAACTTAAGGGTAAAGAGATGGGTTTTTCCGGGTGAGATTGAGCAATGATTGAGGCAACCTCGTTTGGCTTCAGCATTTATTTACCTCCTCAGAAGTTCAGGAGTGAACTTCTAGATGAATGGCTGATTCCTAAAGGGATAGACGAAGATTCGGACGATTCTCACCTCGTATCAACCAAGCTACTGGATAGCGGTCAAAGACCCAGGAGTTGAAGGTGCTTGTCAATGTGCGATGAGACTGCCCTGTAGTGCTCTTCCTCATATTGGAAAAGATCTCTGTAGATTTCGTCGCGATACAGAAAATTTCCCTCTTCGTCTCTCGTGCTCAGAATGGACCCGTAGGTGAGGTGAAGGAGCTGTCGAGAGTCCTCTCTGTCCATAAGAGTTTCGAGCTTTTCATCGGGAATCGTTGTAAGACCAGGGATTCTGGAGATATCGGTAGTTACCTGGTAGGAAGATCTATCTTTTTCAAAGCTTCTCAAGGCAAACTCATGGAGTCTTCGGTAAAGGGATGGATCTTTTCTGGCGATGACCCGTACCGCTTCCAACCAGCTAGTTCCTGCAGTTTTCACATGAAAAAGCCCCCTGGTTTTCTCCTTGAAAATAGGATATACCGAGAATTTGTCACTTCCAGAGTGAAGGCTTAACTTGTAGCCTCCGAAGTTCCGAGCTATGGCACCATGTAGATCCAGTTCTCTTTCAAAGTCATCAAGATTGCCAATGTAATCAATACCCTTCTGGAAATTCCCCACAAAGCGAAGGGCTAGATTCTGGAAATCCACCTGATTCCTGTGGAGCTCCTCTGTGATAAAAATATGGGCTAAGGGATTGGTAGGGAAAGGTGTCTCATCTACCGAGACCTCGAAATCAAACCCTCCTTTCATGTAGTCCCTTAGGTATTCGTAGCATTCTATGGCAAATCTTATGGCAGGAAGGTAGGTAACTGTAATATTTTTGAGGAGCTCTTTCTCGAATTGTAACTTGTTTCCCTTAATGCTATATCTTCTCTTTAAATACAACCTTTCTAGCTTATCCACCCCTTCCATGGACTGGTAAATTTGATCTATTTCGGTCTTGCCTCTTGCATTCAGGTCAGCTCCTACAAAGTCGGAAGGATCTATGGTGAACATAGAGTAACCGATCGCCACTGCCTCTTTGAGATCATCTATTTCCTTAATGTGATCAGCATCCGCTCCAAAAGGACCCTCATAACCTTCCTCGAAACATCCCCAGAGAGCACTATCCATTACCTCCCCCAAGGTTCTTTTTGTCCGGCTTATCTCCCTGATAGACTGCTGAGCAAGAACCGCTAAGACCCTGCGGTCCCTTAACGCTCTTATATGGCCAGGAGTTGCTATTCCCAGTCTATCTCCGGTAC
>JAUWAK010000109.1 GCA_030602105.1 Candidatus Aerophobota bacterium
TTGGGGATCGTATCCTATGAGATTTGCACATACCGCATCCACGGCCACTATATCCTTACCCGCTAAAATGAGGTTCATTTCCACGGGTTTCCCAAAAATCGGTCCGAGACCCTCCTGGCAGATGATAGCATCTACTACGGCTAGTTGGGGTTTCACTGCAGCTAAGAGGTCTATCACTCCCTCGAATAATCCGTTTTGGTGCATAGCTCGCTTACCTTTATCCGTGAGCAATCCCTTGAGTTTCTTGATGGCACAGGTCATCTCTGTCTGATCATGGGTCTTGAGTTTGGGAACACCAATGATTGCATGGGCCTGAACTGCTAGCTCAAAGGTCTCCACCTCCTTCAAAACGTATCCATCATCGATGGGAATTCTGACTTTCCGGGTCTTTTTCAGATCGACAACCCTGTAACCCCGATTCCTGAGGTCATTGTATCCAGAATTTTCTATAACCTCTTCTGTATCCACCCCTACGGCGGACGACTCGGCAATGACGGGCTCTGCCCCCATTTCTTTAACCATGTCGGCAACAGTCTTGGTTACCTCTGGATGTGTAATCACTGCTGATTCTGGATCTGCAGGTGGAGCAACCCAGCTGGGATTAATTAAGACCAAGTCCCCTCGAGATACTATGTCTTCCATCCCTCCAACTAGACTAATCCCTCTTCTCACTGCCCTCTCTATCTCCTTCGGGTTCGGATTCGGCCTGGTTCTTGTAATTGAAACTACGCTCTTTAACAAGAAAACTCTCCTTTTTTGGTTGAAGGTGAAGACATGTCAGTCGGAACTTAGCAGCTTTCGAGGTTATTGTCTCTCTTGGCTGACGGGGATCGGGAAAGAAAACGCGCTACTGCTTCCTCATTCACTACGGAGCGCGGTAGCTCACCCCTCAATAATCGTGACGCTTCTTCAGCCGCTATTCTTTGCAGAGTAGCACAGCTCTGCTCTGAATAGAAGGCAGAGTGAGGAGTGATGATTACATTGTCCAGTTGAAGTAAGGAATGGTCCTTGTTCAAAGGTCCGTTTTCTATTACGTCAAGGCAGGCTGATCTGATCCATTTGTTTCTCAAGGCTAGATAGAGGGCTTGACTGTCAACCACGTCTCCCCTGGCGGTATTGATAAGAACGGCTGTTCTTTTCATCATCCTGAGCTGCCTTTCTCCGATCAAATGATGAGTCTCCTGGTTCAGTGGAACATGGATAGATACGTAATCAGACCTTTGCAGCAGCTCTTCAAGAGACGCCCTCTGGACTTTTTCTCTTTCAAATTCTTCCCTTTTTCTATAAGGGTCGTAGGCAATTACTTTCATCTCAAGACCTTTGACTTTTCGGGCTAACATCTTACCAATGCTTCCGAAGCCCACCAAGCCCAAAGTTGAACCCTCTATTCTATAAATGGGCCTAGCCTCCCTGTAGTCCCAGATTCCCTGCCGTACCTTCCGGTCCAGGAAAAGAATCTTGCGTGCAGCGCACAAAAGTAAACCCAGGGCATGACTTGAAACTTCGTTTTCAGCCCCATAGTGGGGCACGTTAATTACCAAAATGCCTCTGGCTGTCGCTGCTTCAACATCAATGTTGTCAACCCCCACTCCGTATCTTATCATACCCTTACATTTTGCGAGGCTCCTCATAACCTTCTTGGTAATGGGAGCGTAACAGACCAGGAGAACATCTGCGTCTTTAGAAATTCTAATTACTTCCTCCTCCTTTTTGCAGTACGCTACAATGAGTTCTACGTTCAGGGGAGCTAGAATTTCTTTCTCGTACTTGGCATTAGAATACACCAGATCCGTAACCACTACTTTTGGCATTGATCCTCTCGCATTAACAAGACTGAAAGGTCAGATGATTGGTTCCTAGCGAGCTTCTTGAACTTTCTTCAGGAACTCTTTTGCTTTCCGGGTCAAAATCTCAAACTTCCCTTCGGCCAAGGCCTGTTTGTCTATCACAGCGCTTCCCACCGAAACAACAGATGCTCCTGCACGGATGTAGTCGGCCGCGTTAGTTATGTCTATGCCACCTGTTGGATTGAACAAGATTTGAGGCAGAGGTGCTTTTATAGCCTTGATATAATCTGGCCCTCCCAACTGCTGAGCAGGAAAGATCTTGACTAAATCTGCCCCCCCCTCCCAGGCCCTCACTATTTCCGTGGGAGTCACAGCCCCTGGGATCACTATCTTGCTGTATCTTTTGCACACCTTGATCAGCTGCTCGTCGAAGCAGGGTCCCACGATAAACTCCGCTCCTGCCAGGATACAAGCCCTGGCAGTCTCAGCATCAAGAACTGTTCCTGCCCCCAAGAGTATCCCCTGGCCGGATTCTTTAGCAATGGTTTGTATTACACCTATAGCGTTAGGTACGGTCATGGTTATCTCAATGATGTCTATGCCCCCTTTTCTCACTGCCTCAACAACCCTCAGCGCTTCCTCTGATGATTTAGCTCTTACGACCGGAATTACTCCGCAGGCCACGAGATGTTCCAGGTTCTTGTCCTTTGAACCCATGATTTCCCTCCCTTCTTAAAGATTCTGGCGGCTGATTAGAGAATCTTTGCCTGGGGAATCCTCATAGAAGACCCCTCTCTTTGTAAGTCTCAATGGCTCTATCAACCTGCTCTTGGGGAAATGTCTTCTCTTCTTTCAGATACCTCCTGGAAAGCTCATAATAAACGAGAGCCCAGCGCATTATTAACTCTCGATCCGCCTTCCGGTGCTTGATGTCGCCGGGGACCCCTGCCACCAATGAATTCTCCGGAATAACGGCGTTTTCTCTGACCAGAGCGTTTGCTGCTATGATGCAGTTTCGAGCCACCTTTGCTCCCTCCAAAACAGTCGCATTCATGCCGATAATGACTCTGTCTGCAATCTCGCAACCGTGAAGTACCGAGGAGTGGCCAACGGTAACGTAGTTTCCTATCTTAAGAAAACCATGGGGATCTAGGTGCATGACAGCGTTATCCTGAACATTGGTATACTCGCCAATGGTAATAGGGCCAAGATCCCCCCTAATCACTGCTCCTGGCCAGATGCTTGAATTCCTTCCAATCCTCACCTCTCCAGATATCAACGCCATCTCATGCACAAATACAGACTTATCTATTCTCATGGTAGTTTCCTCGACGATCTTGATCTATCTGGATTTGCCGCTAATCCCCGTCCATCCTAGTTTCGTCCTGAGCGTTTTGAAGAAGAACTTCTCACGCATACGGATGAGAATAGCCTGATAAGAAGCTTCCTCGGCTCTGATGACGTCCCCGTCTTCAAGGTCAAAATCAACCTGGCCATCCATAGTCAGAAGAACTTTCTCTGAACCGCACCCAAGAACTACCTTTATTCTCTCTGTCCGGGACACAATGAGAGGTCTTACCGCCAGAGTATGGGCACAGATGGGAGAAAGAATCATCACCCCCAAATTGGGATGTACTACAGGACCTCCCGAGGAAAGGGAATAGGCGGTGGAACCGGTAGGAGTAGAAATCACCAGCCCATCAGCGGAGTAAGTAGTGATAAACTCATTGGAAACGAAGGTTCTCAAATTAATAATACGAGCCATACCGGCCTTACTAACAACAACATCATTGAGAGCAACGAAACTGCCCACCTTTTTTCTAGCCCGATGGACAGCTATTTTGATCATAAGACGCTTCTCTTGCTTATATTCCCCGTCCAAGATCCTGGTAAGTCCCTCCTTGTACCTTGAGATGGGAATCTCGGTAAGGAATCCCAATCCCCCCAGATTAATCCCCAAAAGGGGGGTATGGTAGGAAGCAAAATCTCGAGCTGCTCTGAGCAGGGTTCCATCTCCTCCCAGGCTGATAATGAGCTGAGCCCTCCTGCCCATGTCTTCGGTCTGTATTATGAGGT
>JAUWAK010000039.1 GCA_030602105.1 Candidatus Aerophobota bacterium
GCAATAGCTCGGGCCCACACAGCTACTCATCTTCTGCAAGCTGCCCTTCGAGAGATTCTGGGAAAAACCGTTAAGCAAAGCGGATCTTTGGTGGACGAAGATAGACTTAGATTTGACTTCACTCATTTCTCATCGCTTTCGGAGAGCGAGAAAAACCGGGTGGCCTCGCTCCTTAACGAGAAGATCAGGAAAGACCTTCCTGTACGGGTGAAGGAGATGGGCTTGGCTCAAGCTCGAGCTAGGGGAGCTATTGCTTTATTTGAGGAGAAATATGAGGGAACTGTGAGAGTAGTAAACGTGGGGAAGTTTAGCATGGAAGTTTGCGCAGGGACCCACCTTTCCCGAAGCGGTGAGATTGGGCTTCTAAAGATCATGAGTGAGAGTGCTGTGGCGGCAGGAGTGAGAAGAATCGAGGCTGCAGTGGGAAAGAAAGCCTTACAGTGGACGGAGGAAAGGGATGCACTCCTCAAAAGAATAGCTTCTGAGTTGGGCACCTCGGAAGAGGAGATCCTGTCCCGTCTCAGAGAAAAAGAAAAGGATGTCCAGGAAAAGATCGGTGAGCTAAAAAAATGGCAAAAGATGTGGGCCCTGCTAGAGATGAATGAGCTCATGAAACAAGCTTCTCAGGTGGGAAGTGTGAGGATGGTGAGGGGAAAATGGGATAATGTAGATGCAGAGGTTCTCAGAGAAGCAGCTGAGAAGCTTCGGGATAGGCTCGGAAAGGGAATTGTCATCCTCGCCTCAGTATCTCAGGACAAAGCTCTTTTTGTGGCTGCCTCAACTCAAAAAGAAGTGCCAGCCAATCTTATGGTAAAGGAAATTGCTCAGCTTACCGGAGGAAATGGAGGAGGCAGATGGGATTTTGCCCAGGGGGGAACCTCTCACCCTTCCAGGGTAGAGGGTGTCTGGGCCAGGCTGCCTCAAATCATAACCGCCCTAACCAATTCTTACCCAGGCCGATCTTGACGGAAAGATCGGTTTCGCTCCTCTCTTTCTTCAAAAAGGCTACTTCAACTGGAGCTGGCGGAGGGACTCGAACCCCCAACCTGCTGATTACAAATCAGCTGCTCTCCCGGTTGAGCTACGCCAGCCCATTTCTCAAATGGGGAACTGTACCAGTTTACCTACCCCTGGCCGAGCTGGATTGCTCCTTTAGCCTCCACACTGTCCTGGTTCTGGTGTCCTCCAGTTCTATTCCCAGGGCACTAAGCTTTTTTCTTATCTCATCAGCCAATTTCCACTCTTTTTTCTCCCGCAGCTTATCTCTTAGGTCCACCAAAAGGTCTATGAACTGAGAGGCATCCTTTCCCAAATCCTTCTTTTCATCCCCAAAGAGAGAGAGCACTTCCCCTATCTTTTCTATTTCTTTTCTCACTCTCAGAAGAGTATCCCTCGCGTCCTTATTTAAAGGAGCACCTTTTCTCATCAAGAGATTAGCCATTTTCACCGCTTCAAAAACGCTTGAAAAGACGAGGGGAGTGCTAAAATCATCATCCATGGCCAGGACGAAATCGTGCTCCATCCGGCCCGCGCGCTGAGCGAGAGCTTGTACCCTTTCCTCCTCATTCCTGGAGAGTGCGGCCTCCCTCTCTTCTTCCTGGATTTCCTGTGCTCTTTGAAGAAAGTTCTGAATTCGCTCTAAAGAGGAAGCCGCTTCTCTTAGGGTCTCTTCCCGATAATCCAGGGGACTGCGATAATGTGCGGAAAGGAGATAGTATCTTACTGTCTCGCCGCCGAACCTCTCAAGAGCTTGCGAAAGATTGAAAACATTCCCTGTTGACTTGGCCATTTTCTGAGTTCTCATGGTGAGAAGGCCATTATGAATCCAGTACCTGGCAAACCTCTTACTTGTAGCTGCTTCCGATTGGGCAATTTCATTCTCATGATGGGGGAAGATAAGATCCCTGCCTCCACCGTGGATATCGATTTGATCCCCCAGGAGCTTCATGGCCATGGCCGAGCATTCGATATGCCAACCCGGCCTTCCTTTTCCCCAGGGACTATCCCATGAGGGCTCTCCCTCTCTTTCTTTCTTCCATAGGGCAAAATCCACCGCATCGATTTTTCTTTCATCAATCTCTAATCTGGCTCCTGCATACAGCTCTTCCAGATTCTGGTGAGAGAGAGCCCCATATTGAGGGAATTTCTTTATTCTAAAGAATATATCTCCATTCCGGCGGTAAGCAAAACCTTTTTCTTCCAATCTTTTGATGAGATCTATTATCTCATTCATACACTCGGTAGCGCGAGGATACTCATCCGCCCTCCTCACTCCAAGAATCTTCATCTGCTCCGTGTATTCCTCGATGAACTTATTAGCTAGCTCGAAGATAGAGATTCCTAAAGCCTTAGCCCGATCGATCATCTTGTCATCAACGTCGGTGAAATTTGTTATGTACTTCACACGGTACCCCCGGTATTCGAGATACCTTCTGATGAAGTCAAAGATCACCGCCGCTCTGGCATGACCCAGGTGCAGCTGATCGTAGAGAGTCACCCCACAGACGTACATTTTAACCTCTTTATCTTTAAGGGGGATGAACTCTTCCTTCTTGCCAGTCAAAGTATTGTAGACTACTAGCGCCATGTCTTTATATTTAAGGGTCTTCCTTTTTCTTGAGACTCGCCACTGACCAGCAGGCAATACCTCTTTTCTTACCCAAAAATCCCAGTCCTTCGGAGGTTGTACTCTTTACCCCCACTCTTTCCGGCTTAATTCCCAGAACCTGAGCGATGTTCTTCCTCATTTGAGCAATATAGGGGGAAAGTCTGGGTTCTTCTGCCACAATCACCGCATCCACGTTATGAACCCTGAATCCTTCCTCCAGCAATTCTCTTTGTACCCGAGTGAGTATACTCATACTGGAAATCCCCTCATAGCGTGGATCATTGTCGGGGAAAAGATTTCCTATGTCCTCTTTACCCGCTCCTCCCAAGAGGGCATCTGCAATGCTGTGCAGAAGTACATCTCCGTCGGAATGTCCTGCCAAGCCTCTATCATGAGGGATATCGGTACCCCCCAGGATGAGCTTTCTTCCTTCTGTCAAAGGATGAACATCGTAGCCAATCCCGACCCTCATCTCGCTCTCCTTAAGCTATCCCCGGATGATCGATTCCTCGAAGAAGCCTGGTGAACCTCATCATCTTGATGCTCTAAAGATTTCTTGATAGGGAGCCTTTGGTGAGAGAGTCGATCCTTTCCTCTTACTCTAAGAATAGCTGACTCACCACCAGGTCCTGAGGTGAGGTAATCTTGATATTGGTCTCTTCCCCCGGAATTGTCTTTACTCTTACTCCAAGCCTTTCTACCAGACTGGCGTCGTCACTGGCCTGCCACCCTCGCTTCCTGGCCTCCTCGTAGGCCTGGCATATGAGATCTTTCTTAAATCCCTGAGGAGTTTGAATGAGGCACACTTTTTTCCTGTCCAGCGTTGAGGAGACCAAGCTGTCTTGGCCAATCTCTTTTATTGTCTCTCGTATGGGCAGCGCTGGAACCACCGCTTCCCACTTCTGGGTTGCCCGAATAACCTCTATTATCAATTCTTGAGAAATGATGGGACGAACTCCATCATGAACGAGGACAGTGTCAGTATTTGTCTGTAGTACCCTCAAACCTTCCAGGACCGAATCTCTGCGCTCCTTTCCTCCTTCCACCACATTCCTAACCTTTTCATAGCCATGTGGTAATAGAACATGCTCCCGGGCGTAATTCTGCATTCCCTCGGGAATCACCAGGACTATGCTGTCTACGAGCGGACACTCTTCAAATTTGCTTATGGTCCAGGACAGGACAGGTTTTCCTTTCAGGAGAAAGAATTGTTTGGGTTGACTTTTTCCCAACCTCTTTCCCAATCCTCCTGCGGCAATGATCACCTCAACGCGCAATTTTTGTTACTCTGGTTCTTTTTCTCCTGGGTTCCTCTCTTACTTCGGTGAATATCATCTTGCCAGTGGTGGTCTGGAGGACAGAGGTTACCGTGACTTCTGTCTGTTGGCCGATGCGTTTTTTGCCTCTTTCCACCACTACCATGGTTCCGTCTTCAAGATATGCCACTCCCTGATCAGGGTTTTCCCCTTCTTTGATGACATTGATTCTGAGGCTCTCCCCCGGCAGAAGAATTGGCTTGAGGCTGGTGGCGAGCTCGTTGATATTAAGAACCTGTACGTCTTGAATCTTGGCTAGTTTCCTCAGATTGTAGTCGTTGGTGAGTACAGTTGCTTGCATCAGTTTTCCCAGCCTGAGAAGCTTGGTGTCTACCTCCTTAATTTCAGGGAAGTCCTTATCAACAATCTCTACCGGGACGTTCTCCTGAGTCTGCAGCTTGTTCACCATATCCAGACCCCTTCTTCCCCTGGCTCGCTTCGTGGAAGAGGAAGAATCAGCGATTTGCCCAATTTCTGTGAGAACAAAGTTGGGGATGATGAGGGTACCTTCAATAAAGCCGGTCTTACAAAGATCCAGTATTCTGCCATCAATGATCACCGAGGTGTCTAGAACTTTGCGCGCTCCCTGCGAAGCCCCCGCTCCTCTTCCAGAAGAGCGGAAGAGGAAATTGTATATCTCCGTCTCTCTTTTTGCTGCCACCGTAACTCCAACGGTAGCAAAAATGAGGTTGGTCAAAAGGAGAATGTAGGGGGCGAAAGATTTGAGCGGGGCAATGAGCAAGAGTGGATAGGCAATGAGATTGGCCAGGATAACCCCCAGGGTCAATCCGAAGGCTCCAATGATGATTACTCTTACCGATGTCTGGCTAAGTCCTCGCTCGGCAACGACTATGAGAGTAGCTACCCACCCTCCCACCAGAGCAGGGATCCATGGGCTAAAATGCAGGTTTAGCGAAATTCCGTAGCAAACTACCGCTACCAGTATTATGAACAATATTCGTAGTCTGAGTTCTTCTATTTTCATATATTTTGTCCTTTCTTCTTCGCTTATTTGCTTAAGAGTGCCCTGTCTTTTAGTCTTTCGAGTTCTCTTTTGATGGAAGTGGCTCTTTTTTCTCCTACTTCACCGATTTCCGTTAACTCAAGCGCAGTGGCACTGGTGATGCCGGGTAGATCCCCGAGAGAACTCACCACGTTTTCTATCACCACTTGAGGCAGATGAGGAATCTTGGACAGGGCTCGATATCCCCGGGGAAATACGGAAAGATCAAGATTTCCAGCTTTGACTTTGTAGCCAAGGGCTCCCATAATATTGGTCAATTCTAGAATCTGTTCCGTGCTGAGTAGTTGCAGTTCAGAGAGCGCCTTCTCATAATCCTCTTTGGCATAGTCCCGGACAATTTGCCCCAGCTGGACCAGCGTGTCTCCAATAATTTCTTTCAGTTGCATCTCTATTAAACGGGCTTCCAGTCCTAGCTCTACTATATGACGGTCTACCTCTTCCTTGATTCTTCTTATGAGCTCACTTCTCTGCAGAGCCCTGGTTACATCGGACAATCTTACCCAGTCCTGGAATTCGAGGGTATCTAACTCCTCTAGAATCTCATTAAATGAAGCTTGATACCGCTCCAGAGTCTGAAGGGCTTGACTGGCTCTTCTTATCAGTTCCGGTACAGTTTTCAGCACATATTTTGCCTCTCCCTGATACAGGGTGACTATGCCCCGGGTTTGGGAAATGGCAATAACGGGGCAGTCCATTTGTTTGGCCATCCTCTCGGCCGCTCGATGACGGGTCCCTCTCTCACTACTGGGAATAAGGTAGTCCGGAACTAACTGTGTGTTAGCATACAGTATTCTTTCCATATCACGAGAAAGAATAATAGCTCCATCCATCTTGGCCAATTCTGCCAGGGCGGTAGGAGTTAGCCTGTAATCTACTTTGAACCCTCCCTCAATGACTTCCAATATCTTGGGAGTGTCCCCCACCACGACGAGACCCCCTGTTCCAGCTTGAAGGATGATCTCCAGGGCCTGTCCCAAGGGAGTTCCGGGCGACATCAGCCTGAGGAAAGCGAGTACACTTTCCTCATTTTCCTTGGGCTTAAGTGCCTCTTTTCCCTTTGAACTCGTTTTGAAGTATCTCCTCAATTTTGGTGAACTCCATTATCTTTAGGCTGGGAAAGCTGTTCTTTTCATTTAGTCTCACTTTGGAAGTGAAGCATCGGGTAAACCCTAGCTTAGCCGCTTCACCCATTCTTTTCTCCATGAAAGAGGCTGCCCGGATATCGCCTCCCAGCCCCACTTCACCAATGGCTACCGTTCTTCTGGAGAAAGGGAGATTCTTGAGACTGGAAACAACAGATAAAGCGATGGCCAAGTCACAGGCAGGCTCATTCACTTTCATCCCCCCTGCCACATTTATGAAAACGTCTTGGTCGTAAAAACGCAATCTCTGTCTCTTCTCCAGCACAGCCAAAAGTAAACAGAGCTTATTGTAATCAACACCCTGGGTTACTCTTCGAGGAGCGGCCAGATTTGAAGAGGCAACCAGTGCCTGGACTTCTACCAGGAAACACCGAGTCCCTTCCATCGTGGGGACTGCTACGCTGCCCGGCACGTCCTCACTCATGGAGGAGTCTGTCAGGAAGAGTCGAGATGTATCGCTGACCTCTCTTAAACCATTCTCCTCCATGCGAAAGATCCCTATCTCGAGGGTAGGCCCAAATCTATTCTTTACCGACCTTAGTATTCTGTATTCTTGGTTTTGCTCAGGCTCGAAATAAAGAACTGTATCTACGACGTGCTCGAGCACCCTGGGTCCGGCAATTGCTCCTTCTTTGGTCACATGGCCGATGAGGAAGACCGTTATTTTTCTTTCCTTGGCCGCTCTCATAAGGTAGACTGCGGATTCTCGTACCTGCGAAACTGAACCAGGGCTGGATGCCAAGTCCTCCCGGTATATGGTCTGTATAGAATCTATGACCACAAATTTGGGCTTCAGTCTTTCCATGAGTTCAGTAATCCCCTCCACATTAGTCTCGGAGGAGAGGTAAATGTGAGGCGAATTCACTCCTAACCTTGAAGCCCGCAGCTTTGTCTGCTCAGCCGACTCTTCACCAGAGATATAAAGAACAGGAGACTTGGAAGATGAGAGCTGGCCCGCTACTTCCAGGAGCAGCGTGGATTTTCCAATACCGGGCTCACCGCCTATGAGGATCAGGGAGCCGGGAACCACTCCTCCTCCCAGAGTTCGATCGAACTCTTTGATACCGGTATGGTGGCGCTCACCCTGCTTCTGGCCAATTTCCTGAAGAGACTCATAGGTGGCCTCTCCTCGCAAAGAGCTCGAAGAGGATGTTTTCTTTGTTTTTTCTTCGTAGAAACTGTCCCATTCTCCACATTGGGGACAGCGGCCCAGCCACCTCACGGAAACGCGACCACAGCTTTGGCAGATGAATCTAGTCTGTCTACTCATTCATAAGTCTTTCTTAAGATTAAAACTAGAACCTCTCTTAGCCCCTCAGGACCATGAGTTCTCGGATGTTTCCTGCAAGAGATCTATACTCTGCAGAGCTCTTCCTGTTCCAATGGCCACACAGGATAAGGGATCATCCGCCAGATAGGTAGAAATTCCGGTATTCTTCTCAATGAGTCTGTCAAAGTTTTTCAACAGGCTTCCTCCTCCGGTGAGAGCAATTCCATTATTGATTATGTCCGCAGCCAACTCCGGGGGAGTTCTCTCCAGGACTCTTCTTAGTCCATCCACTATAATGCTCAGGGGTTCGGATAGGGCTTTGCATATCTCTTCAGCACCTACCTCAATTTTCCTTGGCAATCCTGCGGCGAGGTCTCTACCCTTCACTTCCAGTTGCTCATTTTTTGGGGGCAGGGTGGCGTATCCTATTTCTCGTTTTATATGCTCAGCAGTAACCTCTCCCACAGCTAGATTGTAGCTTTTTCGCATATATCTCATAATGGCTTGGTCCATCTTGTTACCACCGGCACGAAGGCACTCTCCCACCACGATTTCCCCCAAAGAAAGTACGGCAATATCTGTGGTGCCTCCTCCTATATCAATGATCATATTCCCTTGGGGTTTGGCAATGTCCAGATTTGCTCCAATAGCTGCTGCCTTTGGTTCTTCAATCAAAAAAACTCTTTTGCATCCTGCCCTGATGGCAGCATTTTTCACAGCTCTCCTTTCCACCGATGTTCCCCCGGTGGGAATACAGATCATAAGGTAGGGAGGAAAGAAAATCCAGTGTCCGTAGATTTTCTTGATATAGAATTTTAGCGTGCCCTCCACGATATCATAATCAGCTATCACACCGTCTTCCATTGGTTTTACCGCAGTAATGCTGTCCGGCGTCTTTCCTATCATCTCCCTGGCCTCGCCTCCTATGGCCAAGATTCTTTCCGTTTCTCTCTCAATGGCTACTACCGATGGCTCATTGAATACAACTCCCTGGCCTTCCACATAAACCAAGGTGTTGGTGGTTCCGAGATCTATGCCTATTCTTTTTCTCCTGGCTATGGCGAGCATTCCTATTCCTTGACTCTGACTATATTAGCTCCCAGTCGAGATAGATCCTTCTCCAGCTCCTCGTACCCTCGATCAATGTGATGAATTTCCTCTATTATTGTGGTGCCGTGGGCTGCCAATCCTGCTAAGACCAGGGCTGCCCCTCCTCTTATGTCCGAGGCCCTCACCAAATTTCCGGATAGATAGGGTATTCCCTCAACCACTACTCCTGCTCCTTCCTGTTTGGTTTTGGCTCCCATTCTTTGAAGTTCGGGAAGATGCGAGAACCTGGTCTCAAAAATGGTTTCGGTAACTACGCTGGTTCCCCGGGCAACACAGGCAAGAGAGGTTACTTGAGGTTGAAGATCAGTAGGAAAGCCAGGGTAGGGAAGAGTTTTTATCCTGAGTGGTCTTAGGTAATCGCCTGCTTTTATTCGAGCATGATCGCCATTCACTTCAATCTCTGTGCCTATTTCTCTTAGTTTGGTAAAGATTATCCCCAGGTGATCGGGACGAATTCCCTCCAGTGTAGCTTCTCCTCCCGAGGCAATAATGGCCATTATAAGAGTTCCCGCGGTAA
>JAUWAK010000145.1 GCA_030602105.1 Candidatus Aerophobota bacterium
GAAGGGAGCACTCTGGTTTGCCTATTCTAAGGATATGGAATTGGCTTTGAAACTGGCCAAAGATGTGGGACAGCTTGTTCCCCTCGGCGGACTCTTCTCCCAACTAGACCCATTCCGGTTCTTCCCCGGTGTTGAGCGGTCGTTTTATGACTATGGCCCTTCTTGAACTGCGCATGGTCAGGTGAGGAGCACTCCAGCATGAAGAGAAGGGCCATCTCTTTCTGGACTGAGCTGACAGCACACCACCATGGAGTTGCTCATCCCGTGGTCAAAGCCGATACGAAGCGATGGTATCATTTTTGAAGAATTCCTCTTCAATTTTGATTTCATCTTCTCTACCGTCTGGTAGGAGGGGTGGTGTTGGTTCTGGAACATTGGTCAATTGCTCAATTCTGAGTGCCAATTGCTTGATTTCAGTAATCCGGGATGCAGACAAAGACCCCGACGTTTGTTTTTGTTGCAGTGTCTTTTGTGATTCTAGTTGGACTGTTTCACCCCTCATCATGTGACGTATGGCTTCTTTCTCTGCAATACGCCACTCTCTCCCCATCTCAAACTTCACAGCACCGACGAACGCATTGGCTGAATAGGCCTCATGCCTGCTACCCCGTTCAAACAATTCTCGGTTTTGTTAGTCAGACTGGGTTGCACTTTTTAGCGTAATGTTACCTCTCTCCTTAAGCTAGCCTATGGTATAATTGCGGAGAGATGGTCAGGATACAAGGCCTCAGATGCCAGGACGTTGCCTGCAACCTGTGCCGGGGGAGTGAGTCCGAACATCTTTTCACTGTCCATTCGTTTAACGTAGTCAAGTGTCTGAATTGCGGGCTGGTCTATCTTAACCCTATGCCCTACCCGGAGGATATTGCAAATGTCTATGATAGCCGCGAATACTATTGCAAAAAGGGACACCAAGATGAGACTCCTCTAGGTTATGCAGACTATGCGATGCTTGAGGGACACCTCACCTTTGTTGCCAATGAACTTCTTCGTCCGGTAAGGCATATCAAAACGGGTAGACTATTGGATGTAGGCTGCAGTATGGGCATTATGCTCAATCACTTCCGCGAGCTGGGCTGGGACACTTATGGAGTAGATATCTCAACTTATGCCACGGAATATGCCCGTGACCAACTGGGCCTGAAGGTATTTACTGGGGAAGTAGAAAAGCTTGACCTTCCTGAAAGCTATTTTGACCTCGTAACAATGGTGCTTACAATAGAGCATATTCCAAGTCCCAGGGATACCCTGGAAGCACTCCACCGTCTGATGAAACCAGGGGCCGTTATCATTGTTGCCACCCATGATATCGACGGGCCGTGGCCACGCATTGTTAAAGGCAGGTGGCGGTACCTGAATGTCCCAGAACACCTTTACTTCTTCTCAAAGAGCACCCTGAAACGCATGCTGGAGGAAACAGGGTTTAGCACCTTTCGAATAACTGAGACGGCAACTATCGCTGCAGCAACCAGCAATGAGACTCTCCTGCGCGCTCCGATAAGGTTCCTCCATCGCTACCTCTTAATGACGCGGGTAGCGCCTGTGTTACGTAGCCTACATGCCATCAACAGGATGCTTAATCTTTCCGATGATGTCACTCTCTATTCACGAAGAGTGTAGCCGACTGTCAAGGAGTGAATAGCGGGCGCAACAATAGCTTGTTCCGTCACCCCTTTAAACAAAAGTCCGTTCTGTCACACTTTAGCTATTGGTTTGTTCTCTGGTTTTACAATCTAACTGATATTTCAATGGAAAAGAAGATCAGTTCATGATTAAGTCTATATAAACATCCCCAAGAATATTCAGTGGGACCATTAGATAACTTAAGAAAAAGGGGGCATAGTTGCCCCTCTCTTTAAATTCCAATACCCAAACAGACGGCTTGAAATTTGCTTGTAGGCATTCTGGCGATGTTGACAATGCCTCTGCCTGGGACTAAGATTTTCGTAAATGAAAAAACTCGCTTCTATTATTACTGTAATTCTGTTTCTTTGTCTTTTATCAGGACTAGTGGTTGGTTGCCAGACACTGCCAACACCATCAACACCACCACCGAGACCCAAACTCACTGGAGCTGAAACCGTTACCTTCCCTGATAAGAACCTGGAGGCAGCTGTAAGGGATGCACTCGGCAAGCCAGCAGGGGAGGGAATAACGGCTGCCGAACTGGATGAGCTTACCACAGTATGTTCTTTTGGTGGCAGAGGTATTACCAATCTTTCGGGTCTGGACTACTGCATTAGCTTGACTGAACTCGACCTTGGCGGTAATCAAATAAGTGATATTTCCCCTCTTTCCTATCTAAATAATTTGACTGTGCTTGTCATTGCAGCGAACCAGATAAACGATGTCTCTCCACTTTCTTCCCTAGAGAATTTGACTGAGCTCTACCTTTCGGCGAACCAGATAAGCGACCTGTCGCCCCTGTCCTGCCTCACAAACCTAACCACCCTCCTTCTTGATAACAACCAGATAAGCGATATCTCTCCCCTGGCCTCCCTCACTAACCTGACCTGGCTTACTCTTGATGGGAACCAGATAAGTGGTGTCTCTACCATTTCCTCCCTCACTAATCTGACCATACTCGGCCTTGGGGGGAACCAGCTAAGCGGCATCTCTCCGCTTTCCTCTCTCACCAACCTTACTGTGCTTAGCCTCGGTGACAACCAGATAGAAGATGTATCTCCCCTTTCCTCCCTTATCAATCTGACTCGGCTCAGCCTTTACTATAACCAGATAAGCGATATCTCTCCCCTGTCCTCCCTCACCAACCTGACTTCCCTCGCCCTTAGCGTGAATCCGATAGGCGACATTTCTCCCCTGTCCTCCCTCACCAACCTGAAAGGG
>JAUWAK010000098.1 GCA_030602105.1 Candidatus Aerophobota bacterium
TCTTCACCAGGAAGCTCTAATCCTACCCCGTTTTCCTGAAGAAAATGACTGAAATGGACTCTGAAGATTATGAGGAATGTTAGCGAGGGATTGGTTCATAGTCTATCCAATATGTGATCAGGCGAGCAGACCAAATGATAATAGGTGTATAAAAAGGGATAGGAAGTAGCAGGGAAAAATGAATCTTCCATACACGCCTCATACCGTACAAGATCGTCAAGAGATGTTGGCTCAAATTGGGGTAGAATCAATAGAGGAGCTAGTTGATGCTGTGGTTCCCAAGAAAATTGGCCTCCCCTCTCCCCTGAGTCTTCCTTCGGGCATATCAGAAATGGAGCTTAGCAGAGAAGTAAAGAATTTTTCCTTGCGAAATGCCTCTTTAGAGGAATACACTTCCTTTCTGGGAGGAGGAATATACGATCATTTTGTTCCTGCAGTGGTCGAGCACTTAGCTTCTCGTTCAGAGTTTTGTACTGCTTACACTCCCTATCAGGCCGAGGCTTCTCAGGGGACTTTGCAGGCTATCTATGAGTATCAAACCGTCATCTGCAATCTTTTCCAAATGGAGGTGTCTAATGCCTCTATGTATGATGGAGCAACTTCCCTGGCAGAGGCAGCCCTTATGGCCCATCGTATCAGGGGAGGAGAAAAATTTTTGGTAGCTAGAAATTTGCATCCGGAGTACTATCAGGTTATTTTGACTTACACAAAGCATTTAGGAATAAGGCTAGTCCAGATACCCTACACTTCAGAAGGAACCTCTGATCTTAACCGGCTGGAAGATGAGATGGACGATAAGGTAACAGCTGTTATTGTTCAGAACCCCAACTTTTTTGGGTATCTGGAGAAAGCAAAGGAACTAGAGGAAATTGTCCACAGGTTCGGCTCCCTGTATATTATGTGTTGTGATCCCATATCCCTGGGTATCTTATCTTCCCCCGGAGAATGTAGTGCAGATATCGCCGTGGCAGAAGGGCAGGCTCTTGGAAGTCCTCCCGCCTTGGGGGGAGAGACCCTGGGAGTCTTTGCCACCCGCAAAGATCTTCTCCGCCAGGTGCCGGGAAGAATTGTAGGACAGGCCAAGGACAGGAAAGGGGAAAGAGGATTTGTTCTTGTTCTTCAAACCAGAGAGCAACACGTAAGGAGAGAGAAAGCTACTTCCAACATTTGCACCAATCAGGCTCTGAATGCTATGAAAGCTTGTATTTATCTTTCCTGCTTAGGAGAGGAAGGGTTGAAAAAAGTAGCCGGGCTCTGCTTAGGAAACTCTCATTACCTGAAAGAAATAATAGAACAACTTCCTGGATACTCATCTCCTTTTTCCGCTCCCTTTTTTAAAGAATTTGTAATAAAAACATCCATCCCTTCTGAAAAGATTAATCAAAAACTTCTGGAAGCAAGAATCTTAGGAGGAATGGATTTAGGCACATTTTACCCTGAGCTTGAAAATCATCTTCTTTTCTGTACTACCGAAAAAAGAACCAAGGAAGAGTTGGATACGTTGGTTTCCCTCTTAGGAGACATAAGATGATGGAAGCTTTGATTTTTGAGAAAAGCAAACGAGCAAGAAAAGCAGTATCTTTGCCTGAGGTTGATTTGGGAAAGGAGATAGAAAAACGTATCCCGTCCAATTATCTACGCAAAACAGGGTTAGGCCTTCCTGAGGTAAGCGAGCCTGATTTAGTCCGTCATTTCACCAGACTTTCCCAAAGAAATATGAGCGTGGATACTAACTTTTACCCCTTGGGCTCCTGCACTATGAAATACAACCCTAAAATAAATGAGGCTTTGGCTAACCTTCCTGGCCTCTCTGAGCTTCATCCTTACCAGCCTTCATCCGGAGTCCAGGGAATCCTGCACATCCTCCATGAAACTGGGAGGATGCTGGAGGAGATTTCTGGAATGGATGGAATCTCTCTTCAGCCTGCAGCAGGAGCTCATGGTGAGCTTACCAGTATGTTAATGATCAAAGCTTACTTTGAGGATAGAAAAGAAAAAAGGGATAAGATTCTTATTCCTGATTCTGCCCATGGAACAAATCCAGCCAGTTCTTCCTTAGCGGGGTTTAAGGTGGTAAAAATAGATTCCAATCCAGAAGGAGAGGTGGATCTAAAGTGCCTGTCCCGGAACATGGATGAGAAAGTGGCCTGCATAATGCTCACCATTCCCAATACCCTGGGGCTATTTGAGAAGAATATTCTAGATATAGCTCAAATCATTCATTCCAAAGGGGGCTTCATTTATTTGGACGGGGCAAACCTTAATGCCCTTATGGGTATAACTAGACCGGGAGACTTTGGGGTTGATGTAATGCATTTTAATCTTCATAAGACCTTTTCTACCCCTCACGGAGGGGGAGGGCCTGGCTCAGGACCGGTGGGAACAAAGGAAAAACTCACCGCTTACCTGCCTGTACCTACCATAGAAAAAAAAGGGGATGATTATTGGCTGAATTATCAAAGATCCAAATCCATAGGAAAGGTAAGATCTTTCTACGGTAATGTTAGAGTGGTGATCAAAACTTACTGCTACTTAAGAATACTGGGAAAAGAGGGTTTAAGACAGGTCAGCGAGGATGCTATACTGTCCGCCAATTACATTAGGAAAAAACTTGAAAGTTACTATCCTTCTCCCTACAAGGGAGTCTGTATGCATGAATGCGTTCTTTCCGCCAAAAACAAGAGAGAAAAGGGAGTAAGGGCTCTGGATATTGCCAAACGTCTCCTTGACTTCGGCATACATCCTCCCACCATCTATTTTCCCCTCATAGTGGAGGAAGCCTTAATGATTGAGCCCACCGAGACGGAAAGCAAGGAAACTCTGGATGCATTCATCGATGCTCTTGTGCAAATCTCCAGAGAAATAGAGAAGAATCCTTCCCTGGTAAAGGAGGCTCCTCACACGACTCCTATCCTGCGGCTTGATGAGGTAGAGGCAAATAGGTCTCCTCAAGTTAAGATGGAGGAACAGGGACTCACGGGATTCCAAACTCGGATAAACAAAGGAGCCCGGGGGTAGGCGATGAAGATAGTTTTCCCTGACGAAACGGCATGTATCAAATCTTTGGATGATATTAAGTCACTTCAAAGGTTTGCAGAGTGCACTGTATACGAAACGAATCCGAAGAATGAAGAAGAACTCATTACCCGAATAGATGATGCAGAAGTTGTTATTATTAATTTGTCAAAGATCACCGCAAGAATAATGAGGAAATGCGAGAAACTGAAGTTTGTTTGCTTCTTAGGAATAGGGGTTTGGACATATGTAGATATTGAGGAGGCCACCCGAAGAGGAATTTGGGTCACCAATACTCCTAATTATGCAGGTAGTAGTGTAGCTGAACATACCATAGGCTTACTCTTAAGTATTGCCCGTAAGATCACCCAAGCGGATGCCGAATTACGTAGAGATATTTGGGAACAAAAACAATTAGAGGGAGTTGAACTGTACGAGAAGACTCTGGGAATAATTGGGCTTGGCTCAATTGGTAAGAAGGTAGCTCAAATAGGAAACACTCTGGGGATGAAAATTCTATACTACGATATAATACGTCTTTCTGCTGAAGAAGTCCATAAACACAAAGTGGAATTCAGAGAATTTGATGATCTCTTGCAAGAATCAGACTTCATAAGTATTCATGCAGCTCCTACTAAAGAAAACTATCATATGATAGATTTTCCGGAGTTTGAAAAAATGAAAAAAACTGCTATTTTCATAAATACGGCTAGAGGAGAAATTGTCAATACTCAAGCGCTATGTGAAGCTTTGAGAAAAAAGGAGATAAGAGGGGCGGGATTAGACGTTTTTGAGGAAGAACCTTTGCCTCCGAATCATCCTTTGAAAAATCTTACTAACGTGGTAATAACACCTCATATCGCTTATAATTCAGAGGAAGCTATCGAAAGAATGCTCCAGGCCGCCATAGATAATGTTGAGGCGTTTGCCAAAGGGAGCCCATTAAATGTCGTGAATGAAGAAGTATTGAGAGGTTAAAATTGAGCCCGTAAAATAATAGAGAGGCGTAAGACCATGAAAATTGAGCAGAAAATAGAACAATTGGGTCATAAATTGCCAGAAGTGCCTGAGCCGTTGGGAGTATATATTCCAGCTCTAAAGGTTAGCGATATTCTGTTTTTGACAGGTGTGATCCCAGAAGTTGATGGTGAAGTGAAGTACAAAGGGAAATTAGGAAAAGACTTAACTATTAAAGAAGGCTATGAAGCAGCGAAGATTTGTGCTCTCAATGCCTTAGCAGTTGCCAAAAGCTATCTTGGCGATTTAGATAGAATAGAACGGATTATCAAAGTAATCGGCTATATCAACAGTGCTCAAGGATTCATTAATCAGCCGAAGGTACTGAATGG
>JAUWAK010000093.1 GCA_030602105.1 Candidatus Aerophobota bacterium
CAGGAAGGCTGGGCAAAGTCAATCTCATCCAGAAATTGGGAGAATTTCGAGGCAGCCTCTCTCATCAGGGGGGTATGAAAGGCTCCGGAAACGGGAAGTCGAACTACCCTCTGAGCTCCTTTTTCCCTCAGCAGTTTCATAGCCTCATCTATTCCCTTTTCTTCTCCGGAGATGACAGTTTGGGAGGGAGAATTGAAATTAACCGCCTCAACTATTTCATCAATTTCCTGGCAGGTGGAGGCCACGGTAGAGGGGCCAAGACCAATTATTGCTGCCATAGCTCCTTTTGAGTTCTGTGAGGCCTGCTCCATAAGCTCAGCCCTTCGTCTAACTATTCTCAAAGCAGCAGGATAGTCCACAACACCAGCTGCCAGAATAGCAGAATACTCTCCCAGGCTATGACCGGCTAGTACCTGTGGCTTTATTCGATTCGTCTGGAGGAATCTAGTGACTACCCAGTTTAGGGTTAGGAGAGCTGGCTGGGCATTGATGGTCCTGGTCAGCTCATCTTCCGGACCTGTAAGACACATTTCCAGGAGATCCAAACCCAGGACTTCTTCAGCCTCCTGGAAGACTAATTGTCCCTCCGGGTAAATCTGAAGCAGTTCTTTTCCCATTCCTACCCGTTGAGATCCCTGACCAGGGAAGAGGAAAGCGGGTCCACCCATCTTCTTGTCATCCAATGGATGCCACCTGGTCATCTTCATCTAGCCTGACTATGCGAGAACCAATGGTGTTCCTTCCAATTCGGGGGACGCCGCGCGCATGAATTCGCACGCTTCTTCCGTTGCGGGTAATGACCATTATCTCATCGGTATTTTTCACTTTTTTCATTCCCGCTACTTCCCCTTCTTCAGAGATCAGACGAATGTTGATGACTCCTTTTCCTCCTCTTTTTGTCTTTCTATATTTTGAAAAGAGTGTCCTCTTACCCAAGCCCCGGCGAGTGATGGTGAATAGAGCCTGTCCCCGCTCTGCTACCTCGGCTGCTGCAACTTCATCGTTCGGTGCGAGAGAGATTCCTTTTACTCCCCTGGATGCTCTTTGGGTGGGACGAACCCCATTTTCGGAAAAGAGAATTGCTCTCCCTTTTTTTGTACAGAGCATAATATCCTGCTCTCCCGAAGTGAGGAGAACCTTGACGAGCTCATCCCCTTCCTTTAGACGAATGCCTATTATACCTCCTTTTTGAGGACGGGAATAGGCAGCGAGAGACGTCTTCTTTACCACTCCTTTCCTGGTCGCCATGAAGAGAAATCTTTCGTCTTCAAACTTATCGAGAGCGAAAACAGTCTGCACTCGCTCTTCCTCTCCCAGATGGAGAAAATTGACTATTGCTCTACCCTTGGCTGATCTTTTCTTTTCAGGAATATCATAGGCCATGGCCCAGTAGATTCGTCCGGTATTGGTAAAGAACAAAAGGGTGGAGTGAGTATGGGCCAGAATAAGACTGTCGACACCATCCATCTGCGTCAGAGCGATTCCACTAGCTCCCTTACCTCCCCGGGCTTGTCGTCGATAAGCCTTGAGGGGGGTGTACTTTATGTATCCCTGGGAGGTGACGGTGATGACAATATCCTCCTTGATAATAAGATCCTCGGGCCTCAAAATGAGAGGTTTTTCCCTCTTCTTGATGAGGGTGCGTCGAGGCTCATGATATTTTTCTTTGATCTGTAGAAGCTCCTGTTTGATAGTGGACCAGATCTTGTCCTCGCTGGCCAAAAGCTCCTCCAGTTCTTTTATCTTGGCCACGGAACTCCTGTAATCTTCATCGATTCTCTTTCGCTCGAGGCCGGTGAGACGCTGTAGACGCATATCCAGAATGGCCTGAGCCTGCACATCAGAGAGGTGGAGCAATTTGGTAAGTCCCTTCTTTGCCTCTTCAGGGCTCACGGCACTTTTGATAATTTCTATGACCTTATCAATTGCACCGAGAGCTCGTTTTAGTCCCTCCAGGATATGAGCTTTCTTTTTCTCACCGCGGAGAAGGAACGCACTCCTCCGGGTAACCACCTCTTTTCGGTGATCAAGGAAGAATCCGATAGCTTCTCGGAGGTTCAGAAGGCGGGGTTTTCCCTCGACCACGGCCAGGAGAATTATTCCAAAGGTTATCTGCAGAGGGGTGTACTGGTAAAGTTGATTTAGTACAATTTGGGGAACGGTTCCGCGAGAAAGCTCAATGACTACTCTTAAGCCACCCTTGTCTGACTCATCCCTCAGATTCTTTATGCCCTTTATTTTATTGTTCTGGGCGAGTTCAGCAATGAGTTCTACCAATTTAGCTTTATTCACCTGGTAGGGAAGTTCATTAATGATGAGGCGCTCTTTTTCCTTGAGGGTAGTCACGCTGACTCTACCCCGCAGGGTTATCTTGGCCTTCCCGGACTTGTAAGCCTCTTCAATACCTTCCTGTCCTAAGATTTCTCCTGCAGTGGGAAAATCGGGGCCCTTGACTATCTTTATGAGCTCATCAAGAGAAACTTCTGATTCTTCAATCATTCTTACGCAAGCATCTATGAGCTCCCCTAGGTTGTGGGGAGGGATATTGGTGGCCATACCTACGGCTATCCCGGAGGACCCGTTGAGCAGGAGGTTAGGCAATTTTGCCGGTAGGATGGTTGGTTCATCCAGGCTGCTGTCGAAATTTGGCTGAAAATCAACGGTCTCCTTATCCAGATCCTCCAGTAGCTCCTGAGCTATGGAGGAAAGTTTCACCTCAGTGTATCGCATAGCCGCTGGTGGGTCTCCGTCCACAGAACCAAAATTTCCCTGACCGTCAACGAGGGGATGTCTGAGAGAGAAGTCCTGAGCCATTCTGACCATGGCATCGTAAACAGCTATATCCCCATGGGGATGGTATTTACCCAGCACCTCTCCTACCAGACGGGCTGCCTTTCGGTAGGGCCTGTTGGGATAAAGGCCCAATCCTTGCATGGCATAGAGAATCCTGCGTTGTACTGGTTTGAGCCCATCCCTCGCGTCGGGCAGGGCCCTGCCCACAATAACACTCATGGCATAACTTAAATAGGAGGATCTCATTTCCTCCTCTAAGTAAAGGGCCTCTATTCTGCCTTCTTTTTCCATGAAAAATAGCCCCTTTCCTTATGAAATTTTGCTGTTTTGCTGAGTTGGGATAGGCTAAAGATGCACTTCAGACTCACCGGCTTATATATCGAGGTTAGCTACTTCCAGGGCGTGCTCCTCAATGAATTCTCTGCGGGGTTCAACCTCTTGTCCCATAAGGGTAGTAAGCAGCTCGTCCACCTGCACGGCGTCCTCGATAAACACCTTGTAGATGGTGCGCGTATCCGGGTTCATGGTAGCTTGCCATAACTGATCCGGATTCATCTCTCCCAGGCCTTTGTAGCGCTGAATCTCCAACTTCTTGGACCCTGCCTTTTTTCTCAGGGTATTGAGCTCCCGGTCAGCGTAAAGGAAATGATCCTTCTTTCCCTCCTTTACCTTGTACAGGGGAGGCTGGGCTATATAGATATGGCCCTCGCGGATAAGATCCTGCATATACCGATAGAAAAAGGTGAGAAGGAGGGTTCTAATATGAGCTCCGTCCACGTCGGCATCACTCATAAGAATAACTTTATTGTATCTGAGCCTGGAGAGGTCAAATTCATCTTTAATTCCTGTTCCGATAGCGGTAATCATTGATCTTATTTCCTCGTTGTTCAGGATCTTTACCAGATAGGTCTTTTCCACATTGAGAATTTTACCTCTCAAGGGCAGTATCGCCTGGAAGCGTCTATCTCTTCCCTGTTTGGCAGAGCCCCCGGCCGAGTCTCCCTCCACAATGAATAGTTCACATTCCTCTGGGTTTTGTTCCGAACAGGCAGCCAGTTTGCCGGGTAGAGCTCCTAGTCCAAAACTTTCCTTCTTGCGAGTAATCTCTCTGGCTCTCTGGGCTGCCTGTCTTACCCGAGAAGCAGAGATTGTCTTTTGAACTACCAATTTGGCTATTGACGGATTCTCTTCCAGGAATCGGGAAAGGTCCTCATAAACGATGGATTCTACAATTCCTTTGGCTTCACTATTTCCCAACCGGGTCTTCATTTGACCTTCGAATTGAGGATCGGGAAATTTCATGTTGATGATGGCGGTTAGCCCATCCCTCACATCTTCTCCTAACAAGTTGGGGGGTTTGTTCTGTTCCTTTCTGGCATAATCATTGATAACTCTGGTTAGAGCCGACTTGAATCCGGACAGGTGAGTTCCCCCTTCCTCAGTGTTAATATCGTTAACAAAGGCAAATATGTCCTGGATGAAGCTTTGATTATATTGAATGGCTACCTCCAGACTCACTCGGTCCCGCTCTCCCTTAAGGTAAATGGGGTCATCAAAGAGAACTTCCCTGTTCTGGTTAAGATGCTTTACAAAAGCTCTGATTCCTCCCTCATATCTGAAGACTTTCTTCTTATCTGTGCGCAGGTCCTGCACCTCTATTCTGAGTTCTTGATTGAGGAAGGCTAACTCGCGCAGACGCCGGGTAACTCTTTCCCAATCAAACTCAATTGACTCAAAGATTTCTCTATCAGGTTTGAAAGTAATCTCTGTTCCCTGCTCAGCCGCGGGGCTCTGGCCAACACATTCCACGGGACTAATCGGCTTGCCTTTTCGGTAGCACTGGCGCCACACTTTGCCATCTCTTCTCACCTTGGCCTCCAGGTACTCGGAGAGGGCGTTAACTACAGAAATCCCCACCCCATGGAGT
>JAUWAK010000043.1 GCA_030602105.1 Candidatus Aerophobota bacterium
GAGAACCTTAAGACTTTTGGACAACCCTCTTGCCATCATTATGGCACATACGGTCTTGAACCTTCCTCTTGGTGTATGGTTAATGATGGATTTTTTCAGGGATCTCCCTCGGGATTTGGAAGATGCGGCTTTCATAGACGGCTGTTCACATTTGGGGTCTTTCTTTCGGATCGCGCTTCCCTTAGTAGCTCCAGGTTTAGTTGCAGTTTACGTTCTGTCCTTCATCTTTTCTTGGAATGAGTTCATCTTCGTTTTGGTGCTCGGTTTCCACAAGGCAACTACCATTCCTATTCTTATCGCAGGAGCTCTTACCAGTAAGGGTCTTGAGTTCTGGAAGGTGGCTTCTATATCCCTCATAGGTATTATTCCCGTGGTGATTTTGACAACGTTTGTATCAAAATTCCTTGTTCGCGGACTTACCTTCGGTGCAATCAAAGAATAGATTTGAAAACCTTCGTTTTGTCTATCCATGGGGACTGTACTCGAGAGTGAAACAAAAGGCCAAAATAGAAACAAAAACTTCGGGGTGTGCTCGACAGAAAAAGAGGTTTGGTAATAATAGACAGTGAGCTAGAGCCATATCTTGAGGGAAGAGCTAGGAATAGGGTCGGGAGGAGGTGAGAAAGAGGAAAATACACAGGCCGCTAGCTCTGGGAAGGGAAGTTTTCCAGGAAGATAAGTATCGAGAGATGGTTTTTCCTCGAAGAAGTTTCGTCGAGAAAAACGAAGAACGTCAAGGAGAGAGAAGATGAAAAGAAAAACAGTGCAGCTTCTTCTGGCGGGAGCAGTCATCATTTGCTTCTTCGCTGCTTCTGCCTTACCCCTGTCGGCAGTAGGTCCAGGTGACATTAACTGGGACAAGCCTGGATCTCTGGTTGAGAGAATAACCGGTCAAGGACCTGTAGAGGCAGTACCTCCAGAACTTGAGGGATATGGAGTGAAGTTGACGGGAAAAAAGGGAATGCTCACCGGATATCAACTTCCTGAGGGATGGAAAAAGGCGATAGGGGACGTCAAACGAATCGTGCTCCTGAACTCCGGCAGTTTGGTGCACGACCCCGCTACTGTCCTCAATGCAAAGATATTCGAAAAGATGACCGGGGTCTCTGTCGAACTCATAGAAATGAGAGATGAACTACTCTGGCCAAAAACTCTGTCCGTGGCCATGGCTAAATCGACTGATGTGGATCTATTCTATATAGACCGTGGAATGATGGACATACCGCACCTTAGCGCTCCCGGTTGGATTTATCCCGTAGACGTACTATACCCTCCTGAAGCGCAGAAGCTTTTCTCCGAGGGAGTATTGATGAGTATGAGGGGAATCCGTGGTAAATTCTATGCCACGCCCTTGTCCCTCTGGAGTGAGTATCTGTTTTATCGACCTTCCTGGCTAGAAAAAGCTGGTGTTGAGGTGCCAGAGACTTGGCAGGAATTGGTTGTGGCAAGTAAGAAACTTGATGACTGGGCCAGTGCAAATCTAGGTCCTGGCTACTCTGGCATGGTGTGTTCCATAGGCGATCCTGACTCCGTATATCGACTCTGGACTATGATTACATACGCTAAGGATGAACTAATTGTGAAAGAGGGGAAAATCAGCATTGACCCAGAAGTATGGAAGCTCTTTACTGACCTCTGGGTAAAGGGAGGTACATCGAAAGAATCCATCGAGTATAGATGGCCGGATGCACCAGAAGTTTTCGCCAAAGGTAAAGCAGGACTCATAATTGCCGGCAGTGTTTTCATGAAGAACTTTGGTAACCCGGAGTTCGCCGGGGCCATACAGGGCGATTGGGTTGTAAAACCCGCTCCTGCCTGGAAAGGTATAGGCATAAGGGGACGAAGCCTGGGAGAGCCTGACACTTGGGCCATTAACCCCTTCATAGCCCCTGAGAAGAAAGCAGCCGCCATGCTGTGGCTTGACTTCTTCAGAAGCTACCAGGGACAGTTCAATGAACTTTATGTCGAAGGCAACGAGTCCTCTATGAAGATTGTGTATGATCATCCCGTCATAAAAGCGGAGGTAGAGTTCCCCGATGTGAGGAGTGTGGCAGTCGCTAACCACATGGGAGAAACTTTCCCGCCTCAGGCCCCGGAAGTTCTCGAGATGTTCAAGGAATATCTCCACAGGGTGGTGATGGGAGAAATGGATCCAGATACCGCTTTGGAGAAGCTCGAAGCGGATATCGATCTAATGCAGTAACTTGTTTGGGAAATCAGAAAAAAGCTGGCGCGCCATTCATAAAGTGGCGAGCTAGCACTGCACTCAGAAAGAACAGCATTAATGGGATACGCGGCTAGACTGTAAGCCGCGTATCCCATTATAGCACGTACAAAACTGAACCGTTCTTTCTTGCAAACTACTTAAGAATATAAGAGACACTTCAGATGTGCAAAGGAGGTCTTCTTTGATGGCAAAGAGAAAACTGGGCATTTTGACCTTTTCGGATGGCCGAAAGCGTATACATGATTATTTTCTCAAGACAAACAAAGATTATCTCGCCCGATTGACGGAGGCCCTAAAGAAAACGGGCGAGCTGGATCTGGTTGTCGCAGATAAGATCATTTACACTCCGGAGCTAGCCAAGACTCAAGCTGAAACTCTAAAATGTGCCAGAGTAGATGGGACTCTCTTCAACTTCTCCATATGGTCATTTCCCCATTTTCCGGTGATCGCCGCTAAGAATGGACAGGAACCGTATCTGTTATTCGCTCATCTAAACCCCCAGATTCCAGGTTTTGTTGCTATGCTGGCTGCGGGTGGCTGTCTCGATCAGGTAGGTGTCCGCCACAAGCGCCTCTGGGGCGATGTTTCGGACAAGAACGTGATCAACAAAATCCTACGTTTCTCCCGTGCCGCTTCGGTGGTCAACCGTCTAAGGGGTCAGACCTGTGGCATAATAGGGGGAAGGAGCATGGGGATGTACGTCGGAGCTGTAGACACGAGACAATGGCAGAACCAATTTGGGGTGGATTTGGAGCATGTTGATCAACTAGAAATCGTAATGAGGGCAGAGAAAATCCCTGAATCTAGCGTGGGAAAAGCATTTGAGTGGCTAACAGAGAAGGTACGAAAAATTGAGTACGATGGAAAAGCACTCACTCCGGATAAGCTAAAACAACAGATCCGTTTCTACTATGCCACCAAGGAGATTATAGAGGAAAAGAAATTCAGCTTCGTTGCTATTAAATGCCAGCCCGAGCTGAGCGAATACTACGTGACCCAGTGTCTCAGCCAGGCCTTTCTGAACGACCCTTATGACATGGATGGAAAAAAGGAGCCTATTCCGACGGGCTGCGAGGGCGACCTGGATGGGGCTTTGAGCATGCAGATCTTGAAACTCTTGACCGACTCCCCCGTTTTGTTCATCGATCTACGTCATTACGACCCGGCTGACAACGTCTTTGTGTTTGGCAACTGTGGCGCGCAAGCCACCTATTTTGCAGGAAAATCTAACGATCCAGGAAAAAACCTCAAAGATGTTACCTTCTATCCCCAGGTCCTGTACTTCTACCGCGGCGGTGGGGCTACGGTTCAATATATGTGTGCGCCTGGCGAAGTGACCATAGCTAGACTAGCCAGAAGAGATGGGAAATATTGGATGGCCATCATTTCCGGGGAATTTGTCTCATATCCGGAAGAAAAGCTCAAGGAAATCTCTCCTGAGTGGCCCCAGGGGTTCGCCAAGCTGTTCGTAGATGTGGATGAGCTCATTAGCGAGCTTGGGGCAAATCACGTTCATGCGGTTTATGGCAACTGGGTGAGGGAACTGAAAGATGTCTGTGACATCATGGGCATCGAGTACAAAGTGTTCTCGGGCAAAAGTTTGCCCCACTGAACTCATACTCCAGTTCATTTTCCCTGCATCCACTGTAGCTGGCAAGAGTATAATATTTGAGCTGAGACTTGAACAAGGATCTGAGCGGCTAAGACCATGAAAATATCTGATAGCAAGTACGGGGTGATTATTACTACCCCCGGCCTTGTCATAATCATTGCCTTAGTAGTATTTCCTCTGATTATTCTTCTTGTAACCAGCTTCCTACGGTACACCGCTGTATACCCCATAAGTTTTACCGGATTCAAGAATTACCGGTACATCTTGAACGATCGTCTCTTTTGGCTGGGCCTGCAGAAAACGATAGTATACGCTGGGGGAGTGACACTATTAACATTCAGTGGTGGGGTAATTCTGGCCTTACTTTTATCCAAAGTCACCAGAGGCTCAGGAATCTTCAGGTCGCTGGCTATGTTTTCCTGGGCGGTACCCTTAGTTATTTCGGGTTTCATGTGGAGATGGATATTCAATCCCAATGTTGGTATTTTCAGCGATTTTCTCATGAAAGTGGGGCTAATATCAGAACCTGTCCCTATTTTTTCCAACCGAATCCTGGCCATGCTAGGATGCATAGTGGCCGATGCCTGGGTTCGAATTCCCTTTATGTGCATTTTCACTCTCGCCGGTATAGAGAGTATTCCCAGACAGCTTTACGATGCAGTTAAAGTGGATGGAGCCGATTGCTTCGGTGCCTTCAGGCATATAACCCTTCCACTTATCAAGCGCATGGTACTTGTTGGACTTCTCATAACCAGTATGATCACCTTCAGAACCATTGACGTCATATTTTCCATGACTGCGGGAGGACCGGGCAGGTCTACCTATATCTTAAGCCTCTACCTTATTGAGCAGCTCTGGCTGAGAGTAAACTACGGTACCGGATCGGCAACCGGGGTCATAATGTTGCTCTTAATATCCAGTTTTGCTGGTTTGTATGTGTATTTCATCTTTAAGAAGGAGTGAAAATGAGACCGAGAGATGGAGTAGCCAAGATCCTGGAAAAGCCGGCTACATCGTACATTTTGCTTATCATAATTCTGGCTGCTATGCTGGCTCCCATAGTTTTTACAGCCTTTACCTCCTTTAAGTCGCGTCAGGAGACATTCAGTTGGCCGCCAACCTATTTTCCCCAAAAACCTACCCTACAGGCCTATCATCAGGTAATTTTCGAAAGCCCCATAATAAAGCACCTGCGAAACTCACTGATAATTACTCTGGGAACCACAGCTGTTGTGATGGCCGGGGGACTCTTTACTGCCTATGGTTTAAGTCAATACAAGTTCAGGGGCTCGGGGGTGGTGCTTCTCATCTTCATAGCAACTCGGATAGTCCCGCCCATATCCCTGCTGGTACCGTTTTATATCATTATGAGTTTCCTTCACCTGATAAATACCTTCACCTGCCTAATCATTCTGAACACTTTTCTATGGTATCCCTTTGCTGTATGGATGCTTAAGTCGTTTTTTGATGCATTCCCGCGGGACTTAATAGACTCAGCAATTGTGGATGGCTGCACCAGAACTCGTGCTTTTCTCAGCATTGTGCTACCCATCTCTGCCGCCGGAATAGCTGCGGTGGCGATAATAACCTTTCTCTGGACCTGGAATGAGTTTCTTTATGGCATGATATTTACCAACACTCGGGATGTGCAGCCCATAACCGTGGGAGCTCACTATTTCGTGGGTGATGAGCTCGTACAGTGGGATTCCATAGCTGCGACGGCTATGTTTGTGGCCTTGCCAGGTCTAATATTTTTCTCAATTGCTCAAAGAGCCATCGTAAAAGGATTAACCGCAGGAGCTATTAAAGGATAGAAGCCCGAGGCTTGTTGCACCGCCCTTCCTGCCTGCTTTCGTCCCAGTACAATCCATTTCTTGGAGGCCCGGGAAACTGTCTCTGGGTCGTATTCAGTTCTAACTAAAGGGTTTACACGCTTCTTTTCTGCTATAAGGCACTTGACACATTTTTTTTGTGGGGTATACTATAGGAAAATAAATCTAAGTTTATAAATCTACCGACACCAAAGTGATGCAAACCGCTGATATCCTGGAAAAAATAGACATCCCACGACACAGACTCTATTACCTGGAACAAAAGGGCTACATTCACCCCCAAAAGGTTCCCAGGGGTGAGCTAGAGGTAAGGGAATTTACCCAAGAGGACTTCAAAAAGATTCAGATCATATGGAAGTATCTAAAGCAGGGGTTCAAGCACAGAATTGCCTATGAAAAAGCGATGCAGGAGTTAGGTAGCCGCCAGTTGGAGTTTGGCCTGCAGTCCAAGAATAGAGTGGGGTAGGGATTCTTATCCCGAGGGGAAGCGCCAAAAAGGTGAAAATGCCGAGGATCATCGCCATCACCAATCAAAAGGGAGGAGTTGGAAAGACCAATATTACCTTTAATCTTTCTGGTGCCCTGGCAGAAAAAAAGAAAAAAATCCTCCTCATTGATTTAGATCAACAGGGTAACCTTTCCTCTGCCTTCCTCGACAGTATCTACAGTCTTAAGCTAACGGTAGCAGATATCCTCTTGGATGATGGCATGCCCCTCCTGAGAGCCGTTCAAAAGACCTCTTTTCAGAAGATAAACATCATTCCTTCCAATATTGACCTGAGCAAGATAGACATTCAATTGGCGGGAGAGCCGGACGCCCAATACTTTTTGGCCGATAAATTAGACGAGATAAAGGATGGCTACCACTACATCATCATTGACTGCCCGCCAAGTCTAGGTTTGGCAACGAGAATTGGACTGGTTGCATCGGAGAAGGTTATCATACCCTTGGAGTGTCAGGAGTGGGCGGTAAAAGGAACAGCTCACCTGAGGGGTGCCATTGCCAAAATAAGAAAGAGAGCCAATCCCAAGCTCAAAATCATGGGGTACCTTATCAATAGATATGATGGAAGAAGAAAGCTGGAGGAAGTCTACCGCGACACTATCCTGGAGCGCTTCAAAGATAAGGTTTTCAAAGTGGAGCTCAAAAACAGCATAAGGTATGCTGAAGCAGCCACCTTCAAGAGGCCTATCACCAGCTACCTTCCACTGTCCGAGCAGGCAGAAACATACCGGAGATTAGCCCAAGAGATCCTAAAATATGGCTAAGACAAAAGAGTTCATTCTGAGAAAGTATGCCCAGGGCACCTTTGCTTCTTTTCCTACGGAAACCGAGCTGTTTGCCAAAAAAGAACGACGTGGTTTTAGGGAAGGAACAAAGGGCCTTTCTGGTGCCAGAATGATTGACATCTCCAGAATAAAACCAGATTCTGACCAGCCCAGAAGAAGCCACGATGAGAAAACTTTGGGCGAGCTGGCAGCATCCATCAGGAAGTGGGGTCTTCTTCAGCCCATTACCGTGGAGTATATGGAGGAGAAAGATTATTTTGAAATTATTAACGGTGAGCGCAGATATGAAGCAGCGAAGCAGGCCCAACTCTCACAGATACCCTGCATCGTTAAAGATATAGATCGGCGCCTTCGACTCATTCACCAGCTAACTGAGAACATTCAGAGACAGGATTTACCACCCTTGGAAGAGGCAGAGGCTATTCAGACCCACATTTGCAATCGAAGACTGGAAAAGCCACACTACTCCCAGAGAAAAGCGGCTAGAGAGTTGGGCCTGCCAAAAAGCTACGTCAATGAAATGCTCACCTTACTGAAGCTACCCCAGGACGTAAAGGACAGCGTCCGAACATCGGACCCCGTCCCTAAATCATTATTATTACTTGTTATGAGACAAGGTGATGCGGAAAAAATAAGAGCTCTGTACAGGGAGATAAAAGAAGGAAGATTAACGGTCCGAGAGGCAAAAACACACCTTAGAAAATCAAAAATCAAAAGAGGAAGACCAAAATACTACCAGTACATATTCCGGGCTCCTGAAAAAGATTTTACACTAAAGATTAAGTTCAATAAAGCCAAGGTAGACCAATTCGAGATAATCAACGCTCTTTCCCGGGTACTTCGTAGTTTGAGGCAAGAAATAGCATAGTCCTACTCAAGCTAAAGACGGGAAACCTCTCACCGCCAATATTTTGCCCTGCCCACGCATCCACCATAAGTCCCTTTCAATTTGACAATGGGCTCCAAAATCCTATGATTTACAGGAGGATCTGAAAGTCCCAAATCCTGAGATCCTGGACGAGGCTACCAGATACTTTAAAGAAAAAGGTTGCACAAGGGAGGATAAGAAATGTTTAGAAGAAAAAAAAGAATAGTGCGTCTGGTAGGAGTGTTGACTTTTCTTGTTCTTGTAAGATGGGGATATTCTTCTGTTTTTGCTGAGGAAGTCAAGATTCTCTCAGCTGTACCTCGAGGTTCCGTGGAGAGCATTAAGGAAACCTCCGCTATTATTGTTAGTTTCAACCAACCCATGGTACCCCTTCAAAGACTTCCCGGGGTGGAAGCAACAGGCCCTCTTCTCATTAAACCCCCAGTTTCTGGAAAGTATCGCTGGATGGGAACACGCACCTTAGTTTTTCTTCCCGAGGAAGGTAGGCTCCCTTACGGAACTCACTTTACTGCAACTTTGCCCGCTGGTTTCTCCTCAATTTCCGGTGAAATTCTAAAAGAGGATTTTTCCTGGTCATTCCAAACTCCCCCGCCAAACATCATTTACCACTGGCCTCGAGACAAAAATCAGTGGATTGGTTTGAACGAAATTATGATCCTTCAGTTCAATCAGAAGATGCTCCTTGAGGAGGCAAGAG
>JAUWAK010000048.1 GCA_030602105.1 Candidatus Aerophobota bacterium
ATGGGGCCTCAGAGCTTCTGGAGAAAATATTCGGCGAGAAGGGAAAACATGCTCGCTGTGCCCTGGGAACATCGAGTTTGCCAAGAGATATAACCGTTGAGCTGGAGATGATAGTAAGAGTGAGAGACTGACAAGTTGCAATAACTAAAATCACCGAGGAGTGTTAATGAAAAAAAACAGAATGAAACAAAAACTGGAAGAAGGCAAGGTCGTATATGGACCCTTTGTCAAGATTGCAGATCCTGCAGGAGTAGAGATTGCAGCCTACAGTGGGTTTGATTTTGTGATAATAGACCTTGAACATGGCCCTCATTCCGTCGAAAGTGCTCAAAACCTTGTTCGCGCTGCTGAGCTGGGTAGCATAACTCCTGTGATAAGGGTTCTGGAGAACAGCCCCACTCATATCCTTCGGGCTCTTGACATAGGAGCGCAAGGTATAGAGGTTCCTCATATCTCGGACAGGAAAGAAGCAGAGAAAGCTGCAAGAGCAGCAAAATATCATCCTGAGGGTGAGCGCGGCCTCTGTCGTTTTGTTCGGGCGGCAGATTATTCCTCCCTCCCGTCAGATCAGTACATTCCAAAAGCAAACAGGGAAATAGTGGTCATTATTCACGTAGAGGGAGTTCGGGGAATAAAGAACTTAAGAGAAATTCTTGGGGTGCCCGGAATAGACATAGTCTTCCTGGGTCCTTACGATTTGTCTCAGTCCTGTGGATTTCCAGGGAAGGTGAATCATCCTGTGGTGGTCAAGAAAATGGAGGAAGCCGTCGGTGTTGCAAAAGGGGCGGGAGCATGGATTGGAACCTTTGTAGAGACCTGCGAGCAGGCCAAAAGATGGGAAAAAGCAGGAGTGCAATATATGTCATTTTCTGTTGATGTTGGCATCTACTATGAGGCTTGTTCCTCAATTATCAAGAAATTAAGAGAGTAATTTTCCCTGCGGGCTAAAACCTTGGGGGACGAAAAACAGAACCTGGCTCAAGGGGAAAACCGGTGGCGGGAAAGGAGAACTAAGTGGTAATCCTGGGTATAGAGACATCCTGCGACGAGACAGCTGCTGCAGTAGTAGAGGACGGAAAGAGAATTCTCTCCAATGTAGTCAGTTCCCAGATTGAGCTGCATCGCCAATTTGGTGGTATCGTACCCGAACTAGCCTCCAGGAGCCATCTAGAAAGAATCATTCCCATTATAGAACAAGGCTTAATAGAGGCAAAGATGAGGCTAGAGGATCTGGATTGTATTGCCGTGACTTTCGGGCCAGGGCTCCTGGGTTCTCTCCTGGTCGGACTGACAGTGGCCAAAGGAATGTCCTATGCTTTGCGAGTTCCCCTGGTGGGAATTAATCATCTTGAAGCTCATCTCTACGCTAACTTTCTCACCCACCCTCATCTTCGTCCTCCCTTGGTGGGGCTCGTTATTTCCGGAGGACACACGGAGCTGGTTTATCTTTCTGGAGAGCGAAACTACCAGCTATTGGGCAGCACCAGAGATGACGCCGTTGGTGAAGCTTTTGACAAAGTAGCCAGAATTCTCAATTTGGGATACCCGGGAGGGCCTCTCGTTGAGAAAGCAGCCAGAGAAGGTGACTCACACTCCGTGCCTCTTCCCTCCGTTCATTTCAAAGAAGACACCTTTGACTTTAGCTTCAGTGGCATTAAAACAGCCGTTCTTTACTATGTTATGAACCTGGAAAAAAAGGGAGTTTCTATTCCTACTGCCGATCTTGCCGCAAGCTTCCAGGAAAAGGTGGCCGAAGTTCTAACAGAGAGAGTCTTCAAAGCAGCCTCCCTAAAGGAAGTGGACAGGATAGTACTAGGCGGAGGCGTAAGCTCCAACCTTTTTCTTCGCTCCTTTCTCGAAAAGGAAAAGCCAAAAGGCCTGAAGGTATTCTTTCCTCCGCCTTCCCTGTGTACAGATAACGCCGCCATGGTGGCTGCCTGTGCCTATCCCAAGCTGAAAGCAGGGCTGACTTCCCCTCCTTCCCTGGATGCTCTGCCCAATCTCAATTTTTAGACATATCTGCACTTCAAAGTCTCTTAAGCGTCGATAGTGTGAGGCTCCCAGAGAAGAAGGTCCCCTATCCAATTCAAAATTCTGACCTCTCCTCCCTGTGGATAATGTGGATAACTCTGTTAGTAACCATGGTTAAGGGATTAGAGAGATATTTCCGCTAATAGGCCAACACAGTGGGGTCACAGAGATATGCGACTATGAAATAGCCTCCATACAGCTACTTACGTCTGTGGGTATCTTCGCCGGGTAGCTTTACAGAAAGGATGAGATATGCTAGCATAGTCCTAGATTACAGGAGGGTGGACGGACTTGATCGATCTACATACCCATAGTCTCCTCAGCGATGGAGATCTCTGTCCGGCAGAATTGGTGCAGAGAGCAAAGTATAGTGGATACAAGGTTTTAGGGATCACCGACCACGTCGACCTATCTAATCTAGATTTGGTCGTTCCTCGAATAGCTGAGTTTTGTGAGAAGACCAACCACGTGGAAAAAGGAATTCAGATCATCCCTGGAGCTGAACTTACCCATGTTCCTCCTCCCCTCATTCCCGAACTTGCCTCTAAAGCGAGAGAAAAAGGAGCTATCCTGGTACTGGTTCACGGCGAAACTATAGTTGAACCCGTTCCTCGGGGAACCAATAGAGCAGCGCTGAATGCCGATATCGACATTCTAGCTCACCCCGGTATCATCTCAGAAGAGGAGGTAAAGATAGCGGGCGAACGAAGAATATTTCTGGAGATATCGGCCCGATCCGGACATTGTCTGACTAATGGCTACGTGGCCAGATTGGCTATGCGCCTTGGGGCAAAACTGGTTTTGAATACTGACGCTCATGCGGTGGAAGATCTCATCGCATCAGAGCGGGCGCGAGAAATCCTTGTGGGCGCGGGACTATCCAGCACAGAAGTAAGAGAGACCCTGGAGAATTCTCAACGATTAGCCAAGAAGCTGTATTTGAATAAGAGTTAACCTAACTCTTCATGCGAAGAAAAAATCTGTCAAGATACTTGATTAAGGAGGGATAGTTTTGAATAAAAAGAGATGGTTAGCCATAGGGGCAGCTCTAGGCCTGATTATGGGAGGGTTTCTCCTGGTGGGAGCTCAGACGCCGGAAGGACTTCTTATGCCCCTTCAGCCTCTGTTAGAGACGTATGAAATTATCCAGACGCGGTATATAGAAAAAGTAGACCCTTCCAAGCTAGTGGAAGGAGCAGTTAAAGGAATGGTCGAATCCCTGGGTGACCCCTACTCCTCCTGGATTGACTCTGCCGAGCATGAGAGACGAGAGATGATACAACAAGGACGACTGGGAGGGCTGGGAGTCAGGATTGCCACTAGAGACGCTTTTCCTACCATCCTCCATGTCCTGGAGGGGACTCCGGCTGAGAAAGCCGGCCTTAAAGCAGGGGACCAGATTAGCGTTGTGGATGGCAGGTCCACTAGAGAGACTAGTCTGGAGGAAGTAGCTAACAGACTCAGAGGTAAGGTGGGAACCCGGGTGAAGCTTATCATTCAAAGAGAAGAGAAGCCTTTAGAATTCACACTCACCCGGGCCATAATCAGGGAATTCACTATCAAGAAGGAGAAGCTGGATGAAGAGGTTGGTTACCTTCATATTGTAGACTTCCAGAGCGGGAACACGGCCCAAAATGTGAAGGAAGCTCTTCACGAATTCAGACAGGAGAAGATTGTCGCCCTCATTCTTGACTTAAGAGACAACGGAGGTGGCCTTCTCAGTCAAGCTGTCGAAGTGACTGATGAGTTCTTGAATTCCGGGAAAATAGTTTCCGTTGAAGGAAGGGATCCTGCCGGGTCCCAGGTATATCACGCCCAAGCCGGAGAGGCACTGCCCGACATACCTCTGGCTGTGCTCATCAATGAAGGAAGTGCTAGCGCCTCGGAAATCGTTGCTGGAGCAATTAAGGATCACGGAAGGGGACTTCTCGTAGGAACTGATAGCTTTGGCAAAGGAACGGTGCAGGAGACATTCCCCTTGCCCAACGGAGGAGCTGTCACTATGACCATAGCTAGATACTATCTTCCTTCAGGAGAAACTATTAAGGAGACAGGAATTGTGCCGGACATAACCGTTGAAGCTTTCCAGCCTACGGAAAAGCAAAACGAGGCTCTGGCGAGCCTGCAGGAGTCCAATACCATCGAGAGTTTCCTGGGGGACCATCCCCGTTGGGAAAGAGAAAACTTAAGGCCTCTCATACAGAAACTAAATCAAGAGGGAATCGACGCGGATGAGGAACTGGTGAGAAGACTCCTGCGGGAAAAGGACAGAGATGAAGAAAATGACTTTCTTAACGACCTTCAGCTTCTTCGAGCATGGGAAGTTTTGAAGGCAAGGTAATGAAAAAGTCTCGTCTTGTTCTCTATTCATTGCTGCTTTGCGTGCTGCTGGGGATAGGAGTGGGTCTCTGGATTCAATCTCAAACCGGCAAGTATCTAGAAAGATGGAAGCGGATAGATGCGAAAATAGGGGCAGGAATAAGAGAGTTGGCATTCCCCGTTCTGGAAGAGGAGACCAAAAGGGTGGGCTTTCTCTTCTCCATGCCGCAAGGGCAGAAGATCCTGGAGATACCATTTAACATCTCTCTGGATAGACTCCCCCAGAGGCTCAGGCAGATGTTTTCTCAACGGGGAGTAAAGGTCCACAAGATCAAAACCCGAAACCTTAAGAATAGGTATGAGGTTCTGATGAGACTCGGATGGGAAAAGAAAATCACCCATACCTTAGAATTCATCCTCAAAAAGAAAAAGGTAGCTCTTCTGATTGATGACTTTGGCTACTCCAATGGTCCGGTGGTGGAAGCTTTCCTGGATGAACTCAGTATCCCCTTGACCATATCTATTATTCCCGGCACCCCATACGCAAATCTAGTGGCAGAGAAGGCTCACAAACGAAAGCAGGAGATCTTTGTCCATCTTCCCATGCAGCCCCAGGGAGAATTCAAAGGGGGCTATCGGTGGATAATTCTGGACGGGATGCCGGAGACGAAGATAAAGGAGTTGGTGAGGAAAGCCATCAAAGATGTCCCTCATGCCAGAGGTCTCAACAACCACATGGGTTCCTTGATTACTACACAAGAGCAGCCGATGCGAGCTATTCTGGAGGTAGTAAAGAGGGAAAATTTGTACTTCGTGGACAGTAGAACTGCCCACGATTCTGTGGCACTTTCTTTAGCGAGGGAGCTGGGAGTGAAATCGGCTCGGAATGATTGCTTCCTGGACAATCACCAAGAAATAGAATATATTAAGGAGAGATTCTACAGCCACCTGGAATCTCTCAAGGGTGGAAGAGGATCAGTGGCACTGTGTCATTCCACCCTGACTACTGCGCGGGCCATAAAAGAGATAGCCTCTCATCTGGAAAAAAGAAAGATAGACCTGGTCTTTGTTTCAGAGGTAGTAGAGTAAGGAAAGAAGGAGCACAGTATGAAGAAGGAAGTAGGAATAGGAATCATGTTGTATCTTTTGGCCTTTGCCTCTTTGGCCCGAGGCGAGATCAGTCCCGATCTAGTTGACATTCCTACGCCCAGGGTCCTGGACAGGTACCAGGCCCAGGTAACCTTCCGATTTTACCGGGAGGGGGGACTTCTGCTGAAGGGAAAGGTAGGATTGACAGAGAGACTCAGCATGGGACTTTCCTATGGAGCGAGGGGAGTGGTAGGAGATGGACAAATAGGCGGGAATCCCCGGCCAGGTCTTTCGTTGAGATACCTCATCATCCAGGAGGGCAAGGATTTGCCTTTTTCCCTTACCCTGGGCTATGAAGGCCAAGGGTATGGCCTGCACTACAGCAAGCAAAATAATGTTCAGGTCAACTCCGGAAGCTATTCGGTGGAAAAGCAGTACGAGTTCTACGAAACAAATTCTAAGGGATTTTTCCTGGTTATGGGGAAGGAAATCCCCCGGGGAATCTATGTGGTGGGGGGTGTCAATCACTCCTTGGAAGCCGCTCCTCAAAAGAGAAGCGTATCGTTCTTTGTGGGAGTAGAAGAGCGGTTCACCTCCAGCCTGGTGGTAAAACTGGAATATAACAACATCTTTCATGACGAGGTTAAACACGCCGACTTTCTGGAAGACTATGAAGGTGAGGAGGACTTCCGAAAAGCTGGAGGAGAACTTAACCTTGGGATCGCGTGGTATGCTAGTCCGTCGATCAGCCTGGAGCTTGCCTTTAGGGATATAACTCAAAGATTTGATCCTTCCCCAAACAGGGTTTTTCGAATAAACTATTTTGGACAATTCTAAAGATGGAAAAATACAGCCTGGATTTTGAAAAACCTATTAGGGAGCTTGAACGAAAAATTGAGGAGCTGCAGGGATTAGAACGCAGAGAAGGAATTGACTTTGAAGAAGAGATTCGAGGTCTTGAGTCCCGGCTCACCAAACTCCAGGATGATACCTTTAATCATCTTACTCCGTGGCAAAAAGTGCAGCTCGCCCGCCATCCCAACCGGCCAAAGTGCCTGACTTTAGTTGAATTAATGTTTGACGAATTTCTTCTTCTCCATGGAGACAGGCTCTATTCTGATGATCAGGCGGTCGTAGGGGGCTTGGCCAGGGTTGAGGAAAGAAAAATAGTATTTGCAGGACACCAGAAGGGAGAGTCAGTGAAGGAAAACCTTTTACGTAATTTTGGTATGGCTCATCCAGAAGGATACAGGAAGGCTCGGAGATTAATGAAGCTGGCGGACAAATTCCATAGACCCTTCCTCAGTTTGATAGACACCCCGGGGGCCTATCCGGGAATCGAAGCCGAAGAAAGAGGGCAAGCTCAGGCCATCGCCGCCAATCTGGAAGTTATGTCACAGCTAAAGGTTCCCATTCTGGTAATTATCGTAGGAGAGGGGGGAAGTGGAGGAGCTCTGGGTATTGGTCTAGGAGACCGAACTCTCCTGCTGGAAAATGCTATTTATTCGGTGATTTCTCCGGAAGGATGTGCCGCTATTCTGTGGAAGAGTCAAGAGAAAGTGGAAGAAGCGGCTCAGAATCTGAAACTGACTGCCCAGGACCTACTGAAGATAGGTCTAATAGATGGAATAATCCCTGAACCCAGGGGAGGAGCCCATCGGGATCCCGAAAAGACAGCCGCAAACATAAAGGAAAGCATCATGAAGAACCTGGATGAACTTACAGACATGCCTCCTGAAGAGCTCATAAAGACAAGGTACGAAAAGTATAGAAGAATAGGAAACTTCGAGAAGAGGTAGAAATGGAAGAAAAATACGGTGCCGAGGACATCAAACTGCTCAAGGACATAGAAGCAGTGCGTCGCAGACCAAGTATGTATGTGGGGAGCACTGGTCCCCGTGGCCTACACCATCTGGTCCATGAAGTCGTAGATAACTCTATTGACGAAGTATTAGCCGGTCATTGTCAGAATGTGAAAGTAATTATTCATCCTGATAATAGCATCTCGGTCACTGATGATGGAAGGGGCATTCCTGTGGACCCACACCCCATTTACAAAAAATCAGCCCTGGAGCTGGTTATGACCAGTTTGCATGCAGGAGGAAAATTTGACAATAAGATTTACAGAGTGGCCGGGGGACTCCATGGGGTAGGGATTTCTGTAGTTAACGCCCTCTCCGAGCACCTGGAGGCCAAGGTGAAAAGAGATGGCAAAGTGTGGCGCCAGTGCTACCGAAAAGGCAAGCCGATTAGTCCCGTGGAATGTGTTGGCCAGAGCCCCGCGGGTGAGCAGGGAACAGAGGTTATTTTCAAACCTGATAGAGAAATCTTTGAGTCAATTGAGTTTGATTGGGAAAGAATTACCCGGCGTCTGCGCGAATTAGCCTTCCTCAATCAAGAACTCAGAATAGAGGTGCAGGACCTGCGCACAGATAAGAAGAAAGTCTTCAAATATGAGGGAGGAATCAGAGCTTTTGTAAAACATCTTAACCAAAACAGGGAAGTTCTCTTTGATGACCCCATTTACCTTAAGGGAGAGCGGGACCGAGT
>JAUWAK010000001.1 GCA_030602105.1 Candidatus Aerophobota bacterium
GGAAGATCAATCTTGTTAACCAGAATAAGTCTATTTTTCCCCCTGGTTTTCTGAAAGACAAGCTCATCTTCCTCAGTTAAGGCTAGAGAGCCGTCCACCATTAGAAAAACGATATCTGCCTGATTCATGCTGGAATGCGCTCGCCTGATTCCCTCTTGATTCACTACATCGCCTGTCACTCCCAGACCGGCCGTGTCAACGATGCACAGGGGAAAACCTTTCATGTTTATGCTCTCTTCTATGGTATCCCGGGTAGTTCCCGGGATGCAGGTCACGATGGCCCTTTCTCTATCAAGTAGTGCATTCAAAAGGCTGGATTTACCAACATTGGGCCTCCCAATGATAACCGCCTTGATTCCTTCTCGATAAAGGGCGGCTGTCTCTCCCATTTCAATGAGAGAATCCAGTTTGGTCAAAATTCGCCTCAGTTGCTTTTTTCTTGTGGTCCTTGATGGAGCAGGTATCTCCTCATCGGGAAATTCAATTTCTGCCTCGAGAGAGGAAACGAGATCAACAATTTGTTCCTTCAGGAAGAGAATTTCCTCGGAAAACCTCCCTCTTAATCCATTTGCCGCTATCATCAAGGCTTCTTCTGTTTTTGCTTGGATTACCTCCAGGACGCTCTCGGCCTGCGCAAGGTCTATTCTTCCGTTCAAAAAGGCTCGCCTGGTGAACTCACCAGGTTTGGCCAATCTTGCCCCTAGCTTTAGTCCTAGCTGCAGGGTTTTTCGCAAAGGGAGAGGTCCACCGTGGCAGTTTATCTCCACGATATCCTCACGGGTGTAGGTCCTTGGTGAGCGCATAAGGGTAAGAAGGACCTCATCCACTACCTCCTTTTCTTCCGGGTCCACTATCCAACCATAGTGGGTTCTGAAGGTAGAAGACCAGTTAACTCTGGATCCGTTGGAAGGGCGAAAGATCCTCTTGGCAATGGAGAAGGACTTTCTTCCGCTTATTCTCACAATGCCGATGCCGGATTGGCCAAGGGGAGTGGCCAGAGCGACAATAGTGTCCTCTTGATCCATCTTATGTCTTTACCTGAACTACGGCTCTCTTTCTGGCAATAAGAAGATTTTGAAGGAGAGAGATAAGGGTGGAAGTGAACCAGTATAGCATGACTCCTGAGGGAAGAGACCAGAGGATGACGATTATAAAGATAGGGAAGAACTGCATCATTTTGGCCATTCCCTCTTGCTGTCCTCCTGCGGGACGTCCTTTTTGTGATACTCTTTGTTGAAGGAACATGAGTACACCCAAAACTAGGAGAAGAGGAATGTTGGGTTTTCCCAGATCCTTTATCCAGAGGAAGGAAGGATTCTCAGAGAAGTTAAAGTCGAGAAGGGATCGGTATAGAACGATGATGACGGGGAAGGGGAGCAGCATGGGGAGACACCCACCCATAGGGTTAATCTTGTTCTTTTTGTACACTTTCATTATCTCTGCCTGCATAGCTCTCGGATCTCCCTTGAACTTCTTTTGTACCGCTTGAATCTCTGGTTGAATCAGACTCATCTTTTGCATGGACTCATATTGTTTGAAAGTCAAGGGGAGCATGATTCCCTGGATGATGAGGGTGAGAAGAATAATGGCCAGGCCATAGTTTCCAGTGAGCTCATAAAGGAAAATGAGACCTCTTTGCAGTCCCACCGAGAGATGACCAAAAATTCCAAGTTTTATGGCGTCTGTTAAGTGATAGTCCTCCCCTGTTATCTCCCGTATCTGCTTGTTGACCAATCTAAGTTCTGAATAGCTCTGAGGTCCACCGTAGACAATCCATTGGCTCTTCGTCTGACTATCTTTGAATCCCCAAAGAGTACTCTGGAATACTCCTCCCCGGGGAGGCCTCAAGGAGGCCAAAATAATAAGGTACTTCTTGGCCCGAATTCCCATCCATTTTATTTCTCTGCCGTAGCTCCTTCTAACCCCCTCTTTGAACTCCTGCTCAAGGATGTCACCAGACGAGAAAGCTAACTGTTCTCCCCCTTCACCTTCCCTTCCGGTGGCCTTTTGCCAGAGAAGATAGTACTCGCCTCCCAAGGGAAGGTTATTTATCCGGAGGGTGACGAGTCCCTGACTACCCGAGAGAGGAATTTCGAAAGTCTTAACCACCTCCAGACCTTCTTCATTTCGCCAATTGAAGGTGACTCTTTTGGCCTCTTCCTCAAGCCTCGATCGGAAAACAATTCTGTTCAAATCTATCATTGTTGCACCGGGGAGCGACAACTTCAGGTCCAAGGTGAGAGTTCCTTCCTTTATTAGCTCTCTTTTGGATTTCTTCTCATACCAGGACTTGATTCTTCCTCCTTGAGAAGTCAGCACTATTTTGAGCTGGTTGTTTTCCAGCACGAACTCTTGAGCTCGTTGCAGCAGAGGCACCCTTTCCTCTACTGGCATCTCTCCTACTTCCGGTATCTCCCTTATCTCGGGGGGTTTCTCTTCCTCTACAACAGGGCCAGTTTCCTGCACCTGGGGAGGGACGGTCGGGCGATTTAGAACAAAAATATTGTAGACTACGAGTATCCCCACTGAGAGAACAATCGCCACAATAAGGTTTTTCTCCATCTGCATACAGTCCCCACTATCTTACAGGATCGTAGCCCCCCGGATGAAAGGAATGACAGCGAAGTATTCGTCTCATTCCCAGCCAGACTCCTTGAGCTAACCCATATTCTTCGATGGCTTGAAGAGAGTATTCTGAGCAACTGGGATAAAATCGACAGGAAGGAGGGAGGGACGGGGAAATGCAGCGCTGATAGAATATCACCATCCCTATCCCTAATTTGTCAATAACTCTTGACTTCTTGATTCTTTCTTTTGTTGGTTGAGGAGATTTCATCCTGATGCTCTTGTACCTTCCATCCTATAGCTTGCCCATTTATTATAGCTTACTCTATCCTGTCTTGTCAAGAAAAGCTCCCTGCCCCAAGCAGGATAGGATTCCCCGGAGACCATCGCACAACCGAGATTAAGGATAGGCAGAAACACTTCTGAGGGATGTTGAGCCAGCCATGGGAAAAACCTTCCGATATTTCTTGACAACTGCCCCCGCTTGTATTACCCTTAGTCAGTGGAATTCCGACAGAATTGGAATGACTAGAAAAAGAGCAAAAATTTCTAGGTAATTTAGGACATAAGAGTTCCAAGAGTCATAATGCTTAAGGGGTTTTCCTCTTAAGTATTTTGTAAACAGGCAGAGCGTGAAGAAGAAAGTTCATCTAGGTATTTTTGGACTGGGCACTGTGGGTACGGGAGTAGTGGAACTTCTACTCAAAAGGAAGCAGATGGTGGGAGACTGCCAGGTCGTCTTGGAGAAGGTAGCGGTGAGACACAAAAGGAAAAAAAGGGCTGTTTCCCTACCTTCCAGTCTCTTAACCACCAGTCCTGAGGATATTCTGCGAGATCCTAAGATCGATACAGTGATTGAGGTCATGGGAGGAGTAAATCCTGCCAGAGAGATCATCCTGGAAGCGCTTAGAAGAAGAAAGAATGTGGTCACCGCCAACAAGGCTCTTTTGGCCAGAGCGGGCAGTGAAATCTTCAAAGAGGCTATGGAAAATGACTGCTACCTGGGAGTAAGGGCTTCCAATATTGCCAGTTATCGGCTCATAGAGAGTCTGAGTTTTTCTCCGTCCAGAATTAGCAAACTCGTTGGAGTGTTTAATGGGACTTGTAATTATATTTTAACCGAGATGGAGAGAAAAGAGGAGGATTTTTCTACCGTTCTAGGAAGGGCACAGAAAATGGGTTACACAGAAAGGGACCCCTCCGACGATGTCGATGGCTACGACACGGCCCATAAACTGATAGTTCTTTTGGGACTGTCATTGGGGTATTTTCCTCCCCTGGGCTCCATTCTTGTTGAGGGAATCAGGAACATTTCCCCCCTGGACGTTATTTTTGCCAGAGAGTTGGGTTACCGCATAAAGCTTCTGGCCATCGCTAAAATTCAAGGCAATGATCTGGAGGCACGGGTTCATCCGGCTCTCCTTCCCAGAGACAGGGGTCTGGCGAGACTGGAGGGAATAGAAAACGGAATTGAACTCAGGGATGAGGTGGGACTGGAGATCGGAATGCAAGCGCCAGGAGCAGGTAAGTATCCTACGGCAACTGCTATACTCGAAGACCTTATATGTGTTGCCAGGGGGAGGAAATTAGCGTTCCCCTCGGACAAGAAAAAGCTTTCCTTGAGGGGAATGGGAGGAATAGAGACCCAGTACTATTTGAGGCTCAGCGCCCTGGACGAAGCGGGGGTTTTGGGCAAAATCTCATGTGTTCTGGGAGAACACGGCATCAGCATTAAGTCTGTTCTGCAGAAAGGAAGGGATGAGAAAAAAAGAAAATCCGTTCCTCTAATTATGCTCACCCATGAGGCAAGGGAGGAGAATCTGCAGAAGGCCCTCAAAAGGATGGAGAAGCTGCCGGTAGTTAAAGAAAAGCCTGTCCTAATGAGGGTAGAGGAGGGGATCTTTTGAGAGATGCTCTCGGAGCCAGATCAAAGTAACCAAAGCATAAGGAGGACAATAGAGATGCCTATAGTAACTATGAGAGAGCTGCTGGAAGCAGGAGCTCATTTTGGTCACCGAAAGAGCGCTTGGAATCCTAAAATGAAGCCTTACATCTACATTCAGCGAAATCAAATGCATATTCTGGACCTCAGTACAACAGTCAGAAAGATAGATGAGGCCTATCGTTTCGTGAAGAACCTGACTATGAATGGGGGACAAATCTTGCTTGTTGGAACTAAGCAGCAGGCCAAGAAATGTATTGAGGCTGCGGCGAAAAGATGCGGCACGGTCTATATTAACAGCCGGTGGCTAGGTGGATTTCTCACCAACTTTTCTACCATGAAAAGCTTGCTTGAGAAACTGCGCCAACTCGAACTGGAGGAAAGCCAGGGAATATGGGAGGCTCTTCCCAAAAAAGAAGAAATGCATCTACGCAGACACTTGGAGAAGCTGAGGCGTAATCTCACAGGAACTAAGGATTTGAACAGCCTTCCCCAGGCTATCTTTGTTGCGGATATAAAGGTGGAGGAAATAGCTGTAGCAGAAGCAAGAAAACTGGGTATCCCGATTGTGGCCATTGTAGATTCTAACTGTGATCCTGATCCCGTGGACTACCTGATACCTGCCAACGATGATGCCATAAAGAGCATTACTCTCATTGTTGGCAAGATCGCTGATGCTGCCCTTGAAGGAAGGCAACTTTGGGAAAAAAAGAAGGCGGAAGTGGAAGAAAAAGAGCGGGAAACTAAAGCGGAAGAGCTCGTCGAAGAAGTCAAAGAAGAAGAAGAAGTCAAAGAAGAAGTCAAAGAAGAAGTCAAAGAAGAAGTCAAAGAAGAAGTCAAAAAAGAAGTCAAAAAAGAAGTCAAAAAAGAAGAAGTTAAGGAAGGAACCGAAGAGAAGGAGGAAGTAAGGGAGGAAGCTAAAGAAAAACCACCGAGGAAGATGAGAGAAGCAAAAGATGAGGGGGTTGAAGAAGAAAAAGGAGTGGCAGAAGAAAGAATACAGCAAAAGATAGTTGCAGAAGAGGTGGCAGAGAGGGAAGGTAAAGCTAAGGGTAGGCCTAGAGAAAAAACTGAAGAAGAAACCAAAAAGAAAACTGAACGAAAACCTCGCGAAAAGGCTAAAGAGAAACCTGCGGAGAAAACCGAGAAGACAACTAAGAAGAAAAGCAAAGGCAAGGCTGAAGATAAAACTAGAGAAAAAGACAAAGAGGAAGCTAGACAGGGAACAAAAGGAGAAACAAGACGGAAAGCCAAGAAAGCCGGAAAAACTGAGGAAGTTGAACCTGAAGCAACTTAGGCAGCCTGAAAAAGCCAGGAAATGCTAAAGTGTAATGATCCGGTGAAAAAAGGGAAAGTAGACGAAAAATCTGCTGGCGACGACGAAGCAAAATTGTAGATAGAGAAGAGCAAAACGGAGGTTTGATTCATGGGTATTTCGTTGGATACGATAAGAAAATTGCGTGAGGAGACTTTGGCGGGAGTTCTTGATTGTAAGAAAGCTCTTGTCGAGGCCAAGGGCAACATCCCTGAAGCCAAAAAAATCTTGAGGAAAAGGGGGATAAAGATTGCGGAGAAGAAGAGTGGTGAGAAGACCGCTCAGGGCATTATTGCCTCCTATGTTCATCACGATAGAAAGGTAGGGGTGCTGGTGGAGATTCACTCCCAGTCTGATTTCGTAACCAGAAATACGGAGTTGCAGTCATTTGCCAAGGATGTGGCCATGCACATTGCGGCCTTTGATCCTCAGTGGATTTCGCCTGAGGAAATTCCAATCTCAGTTCTAAAGGAAGAGAAAGGTATTCTCAGGGAGGAAGCGGAAAAAGAAGGCAAGCCCCAGCATATACTGGAGAAGATTGTGGAGGGCCGCTTGAGGAAATTTCATGCTCGAGTATGTCTTCTGGAGCAGCCATTTTTCAGGGATGATAAGAAAAAGGTCCTTGATTGTCTTAGGGAGTTGATAGCCAAAGTTGGGGAAAACGTGAAGATTGACCGCTTTGTCAGGTATAAGCTAAGGGAGGATCATGAGAGTACGGAATGAATAAGTCAAAAATCAAATGGGAAAAGGTGGTTCTCAAGATAGGTGGGGAAAGCTTAGCTGGCAAGAGTGGGTACGGGATTTCCTCCACTCAGGTAAACGTGGTAGCGAGGGAAATTAGAAAAGTCAGGGAGCTAGGGGTCCAAATGGGAGTAATGGTGGGAGGGGGCAATATTCTCAGGGGTAAGGTAGCCTCAGAGCAAGGAGTTGACCGAGCTACTGCTGATTACATGGGGATGCTGGCGACCATCATCAACGCTTTGGCTCTACAGGATACGCTGGAGCGAATGGGAGTAGTTACCAGAGTCCAGACGGCTATTGAAATGCAGGAAATTGCTGAGCCTTATATACGAAGAAGGCTTTTGCGTCATTTAGAGAAGGGTAGGGTCATCATCTTTGCCGGTGGAACAGGAAATCCTTATTTTAGTACAGACACGGCAGCAGCCCTCAGGGCTCTAGAGATGGGAGCCCAGGTGATTCTAAAGGCTACCAAGGTGGATGGAGTCTATTCCTCCGATCCTCTAAAGAACAGCGGTGCTAAGAAATTTGACATGATAAAGTATGGAGAATTCTTGAAAAGAAGGCTGGGAGTCATTGATGCTACCGCTGTTTCACTCTGCATGGATAACCACTTGCCCATTGTTGTTTTCAATTTGCACAAAAGTGGAAACATCAAGAGAATTGTTTTGGGAGAGAGGGCAGGGACTATAATCGCCGACTAATCGTGCCATCATAACCTCCTCTTTGAGACAATATCGCCTGAGAACCCTGCCGTTTCCCGAAGTTCCTTTTCCTAAAACTAAAAGCAAAGGGAGGAACCCATGGTGAAGGAAACCTATGAAGAAGCCAGCCAGAAGATGGATCATTCCGTTGAGAATCTCAGCAGAAGGTACGCTAGATTACGAGGGGATAGAGCCAGGGTGGACTTGGTACAAGATATAAAAGTAGACTGTTACGGGTCGAAGATGAATATCAAGCAACTTGCTAATATTTCCATCCCTGAACCTCGCCTTGTGGTCATAGAACCCTGGGATAAATCCATGCTGGCAAATATTGAGAGGGCTATCTTAACTTCCGAATTAGGCATAAATCCCAGTAATGACGGAAACCTAATCCGATTGACTATCCCACCTTTGACAGAGGAGAGAAGAGAAGAAATAGCTCGAATGGTGAAACAGTGGGGTGAGGAGGCGAAGGTTGTCGTCAGGAACTGCCGGCGTGAGGCAAGAGAGAAAGTGGAGCAGTTGGAGAAGGAAAACGAGATTTCTGAAGATGAAACGAGACGGGCACAGAAAGAGATCCAGACTCTTACCGATGACTTCATCACCAGGATAGATGAAATACAGGAAAAGAAGGTAAAGGAAGTACGCCAGGTCTAATCAGCTGCTATACTAGCTGAGGCGCGAATGTTCAGCAAAAAGAATAGTCCCTGCTTCGAAATGGACACCCTGGGCTGGAAAGATGTGAGATTAGAACACGGGAAGGACTTTTTGGTGGTCAGGGTACCTTCCTACTGTGATATTTTGAAGATGAGAGGGGCTGCGGCCCTGGCAAATCCCCAACAGGAAATAGAAGATGCTCTATCCAAGCCAATAGAAAGCCCACCCGTAGAGAATATTATTGCCTCTCACAAGAAGCCTTCCGAGACATCGGTTGCCATAGCTGTATCCGATGACACACGGCCTGTTCCCTACAATGGAGAAAGAGAAGACGGAATACTTCTTCCTCTTTTGAGAAGATTGGGGAGGATAGGAGTAAAGAGCAGGAATATAAACATTGCAGTGGCCACCGGAACCCACCTGTCTACCTCTCAGGAATGGAAAAAAGAAGCCTTTGGAGAGTTCATAAACACAAGATACAAGGTACTGGATCATGACTCTAGCTCGTCTGAACTGTCCTGCCTTGGCAGTATAGATGGAGTTGAGGTCAAAATAAACCGGGAGTTTTTGAAGGCAGATACTCATATTATCACCGGCTTAGTTGAACCTCACTTTATGGCAGGATTTTCAGGCGGGAGGAAAGCGATTTGTCCTGGGCTCGTCAATTCAGAGACTACACATTTCTTTCATTCTGCTGAGTTTATGGACAATCCTAATGCCACAAACCTGGTCTTGAAGGGTAATCCATGCCATGATTTTGCTTCAAAAGTTGCTCGCAGGGCAAGGGTGGATTTCAGTGTGAATGTGACCTTGAATGGTGAGGGAAAACTGACAGGGGTTTTTGCCGGCCATTTGGATAGAGCTTATTATGAGGCAGTAGCAAAAGCAAAGATACAATCTGCTATTCCCGTGAAGCGTGAATACGACATCGTCTTAACCCAAGGGGGAAGCGTTGCTACAAACCATTATCAGGCTGCAAAGGCAGCCTACGGAGTGATTCCTGTTATTAAGAGAGGAGGAATAGTTATTCTAGCTGCCCATAACAGTAGCGAGGAACCTGTAGGTAAGGATGACTATACAAAAGTCATGGAGACTCTAGCACAGGCAGGCCCGGGGGGATTTACCCGGGTTATTAAGAGCAGCGGATGGCGGTTCATCCCTGATCAATGGCAGGCACAGAAATGGGATCAATTTTTCAGCAAGATCGGAGATTTTGATGGACTGATTTATTGTACTACAAATATACCTCCGGGGGACTTGAAGGAGCTGCCCGGCAAAAGTGGCTATGAGCTTGTAGGGGAGAAGAGCGTAAAGATAGATGAAATGTTGCAGAAGGCCATATTTTACGCTATACGGAAGATGGAACGGAGGACAACAGGAAAACCCAGCATAGCCTTGATGAGAGAGGGTCCGTACGCAGTACCCGCAAAAGGCGATTAGGAGGAGTACGCGATGCCAATTATGAATTCCAAAACAGGAGAGGTTAGGAGGAATTATACAACAGAGGAGCTAGTAGAAAAAGCAAAAGAGATGAGAGCGTATAATATGATTGCTCTGACTGCAGCTGGCTCAGGACACACTGGGGGGACTTTGTCAATTATGGATATTGCTGCAGCTCTGTATCTTAAGAAGATAAGACACGACCCAGAAAATCCCGATTGGGAAGATAGGGATAGAGTCTTTTGGTCCGCCGGTCATAAAGCCCCAGCTCTTTATGTAGCTTTGGGTGAAGCAGGTTATTTTCCAGTAGAGGAGGTTGTAAAACTAAGAAAATTGGGCTCTGGTTTTGAAGGTCATCCTAATAGACTCAAATTACCAGGAGTTGAGCTCTCATCCGGATCCCTTGGCCAGGGGTTAGGTGTAGCTATAGGCTGTGCACTGAGGGCCAAGCTGGAGAAGAAAAATTTCCGGGTCTACTGCATCAACGGAGATGGGGAGCTTGATGAAGGTTCGATTTGGGAAGGCGCAATGTGTGCCGCTCACTACAAATTAGATAACCTTGTGGCTATTGTGGACAGAAATGATCTGCAGATTGACGGTTCTACCGAAGAGGTCATGAAATTGGAACCCCTTGCTGATAAATGGAGGGCTTTTGGATGGAATGTTGTCCAAATAGATGGCCACAATATGGCCGAAATTCTCACCTGTCTTGATGAGGCGGAGAAGACAAAACAAAAGCCCACGGTAATGATTGCCAGAACGACCAAAGGCAAGGGCGTGTCCTTCGCTGAGGATATGGTGGGATACCATGGTATATCCCCAAAAGACGGTCGGTCAGGAGAGGAATCATTGGATAGAGCGCTGGAAGATATAGGAGATTCTAAATTCACCAAGGAAAAAGTAGACGGGTTACTAGAAATCGCCGAAAATTGCCAGAAAGATATAGACAAGAAGGTAGAAGCTTCTATGCCCAAGTTTAGGAAAAACTACTGGTGGAACTCAGGTGACAGCATGAGGGCTGAGATGAACGCCACCAGGAATGGTTTTGGCAAAGCCCTTGAGAAGCTCGGTAGTGATGAAAGGGTAGTCGCCCATGGGGCCGATATTACCAGCTCCATAAGAATGAGCGACTTCTATATGAACCATGCCAAGAGAAAGAATAGATTCTTCAGCATAGGGATAGCTGAGGCTAACATGGCTCTGGTTGCATCTGGCTTAGCCAAGGAAGGCAAGATAGCCTTTATCGGATCTTACGGAGTCTTTGTAACCGGGAGGAATTGGGATCAGTTAAGAACCACGGTATGCTATAATAACTTCAATGTGAAGATTGCTGATGCCCATGCTGGTATCTCGGTAGGGCCAGACGGAGCTACTCACCAGGCACTAGAAGAAATCAGTAATATGTACTACCTACCCAATATGCATATAGCCGTGCCCTGTGATGCAGTTGAAACAGAAAAAGCCACCCAGGTCATTGCTCTTCTTGCAGGACCTGCAGTGGTGAGGTATGCAAGAGAGGCGACCCCCATAGTAACCACGAAAGATACTCCTTATCAGTTTGGAGTAGCCAATGTGGTAAGGTACAGGGGTGAGGAGAAAGACTTTATCGAGGCATTTGAAACAAAGCTTTCCACTGATTATGAATCAGAAAACGAGGATTTGGGCATAATTGCCTGTGGACTCATGGTTCCAGAGGCAATGAGGGCAGCTTGCATTCTAAGAGAAGAATACCGCCTTGAAACCAGAATACTAGATGTACATACGGTCAAACCAATTGACAAGAGAGCAATGGTGAAGGCAGCAGACGAGTTAGGCGTGATAGTGACAGCGGAGGAACATCAGGTTGGTGGTTTCGGGAATATTGTGGCGGGGGTTATAGGACAGGGCAAAAGATATGGCGTGCCATTATTGATGGATATGGTTGGGGTACAGGATAAGTTCGGTGAGTCGGGGGGACCATGGGAACTGATGAAAGTATTTGGACTAACGGGTGAGCACATAGCAGAGAGAGCTAAGAAACTCTTTGATCGAAAAGCAGAAGGGTAGGTACGAAGGGAAAATTGTGCCGAGATACCTCTTGAATACCACCAGGAAAATATTGATGTGCGAGACAGAAGGAGCTTTGTTCTTGCTAGTTTCGAGGCACATTTTTCCCAAGTGACATTCGGGACATGCTTGCCGTCGAAGACGGGAAGAGGGTTCCTGTGGAGCAAGGGAAAATTGTGCCGAGATACCTCTTGACAAAGCAGCTAAACTGGTTATTTTTTATGAGGGGTTCAGTATGGAGGAAGCACTAAAGCGAGCTAAGGTTCTGGTGGAAGCCCTTCCCTATATTCAGAAATTTTCTGGAAAGACGGTGGTGGCGAAACTTGGAGGGAAGGCTATGGGAGAGAAGCTGAGTAGGGATGTGGCCCAGGACATCGTTCTTATGAGATATGTGGGCATAAAGCCTGTGGTGATTCACGGCGGAGGAGAAGCTATTTCGTCACTGATGAAGAGACTGGGCATAAAGCCTCGATTTATTGAAGGAAATAGAGTTACTGACCAGGAGACAATGGATGTGGTGGAGATGGTTCTGGTAGGAAAGATCAACAAGCGGATTGTATCCATGCTCAACCAGTGTGGGGGAAGAGCAGTAGGTCTGGAAGGCAGGGACGGTCAGCTTATTGTGGCTAAGAAAAGACAGGATAAACCATTGGGCCTAGTAGGGGAGGTAGAGGAAGTAAACAGTTCCTATGTGCAGATTTTGCAGAAAGAAGGATTTATTCCTGTTATTGCTCCGGTGGGGGCGGACAGGAAAGGGGTTGCTCTCAACATTAACGCCGATATCATGGCTGCCGAAGTGGCCAGCGCTCTGAAAGCAGAGAAACTCATCTTTGTCACGGATGTAGAAGGCATTCTGGAGGATCCGTCCAGTGGGAAGACACCAATTTCCACCATAACTCTGAAGCAAATTGGAGATATGCTCGCTAAAGGAATGATTGAGAAGGGAATGGTGCCCAAGGTTGAGGGTTGCCAAAAAGCTCTGGAAGGAGGGGTAAACAAAGTACACATTATTTCTGGAAAGCTTTCCCACTCCCTTCTCCTGGAGATATTTACTGACGAAGGTATCGGAACTGAGATTATCAGGTGACGGGCTTTGGGAGAGGTAGTTGTATTTTACCAGAAATATGCTATAATCAGATGACAGATTGAGGAGAGGCCCTAGATAGACGTTTGATTAACGGATAAATTGGGCGGGAGTAGCTCAGGGGTAGAGCATCAGCTTCCCAAGCTGAGGGTCGCGGGTTCGAATCCCGTTTCCCGCTCCAGGGGAACAGGCGATTTCCCGGGAGGATTTTTTTCTCCCTCGAAGAACTTCTATGCGCCTGTAGCTCAACTGGATAGAGCAACGGACTTCGGATCCGTAGGTTGGGGGTTCGACTCCTCTCAGGCGCGCTCCAAATTGCAAACAGGTTGGTGCATCAGATGAGATTTTCCTTAGCCAGAAAAGAGAGCTGTTTTCTGGAGCGTTCAGTCTATCTTTAGTCAGGATTTACCAGGGAAGTACTAGTTTTCCCTGTTTGAGAAATTGTGTTCTGTCAGGTGTTAGAGTGTTCTTCACCTGGGGAGGCAGGGATGATGGGGGGATTTGAAGAGCTGGGGAGCAAGCTAGATAGATTAGCGGAAAAGGTTAAAAAACTTACCCAGGAAGGGGTGGAAAAGACCAGGGGAGAGGCTGGTGACTGGAGAAAGAAACTGGATAGTCTGAGGGAGAAGATTAGGAAAACCACCCAGGAAGGAATAGAAAAATTCGCCCTTGGAACAAAGGAAATAGGCCAGGTTGCGAAACTAAGGTCCGAGATCCGACAGAGAAAGAATAAGATGGAGGGTCTTCTCAAAGAGCTAGGGGAAAAGACTTACCAGCTTCATCTTGAAAAGAAAATTGGCTATGCAGAGCTCAAGAAGTTAGGAAGCAGTATTACCAAGTTAAGAAAAGAAACAGAGGCAAGAAAAAAACAGATCCAGAGATTAAGAAAGAAGTGAGGAGGGAGAACTGGAGAAGCTGATTCTTTATGCAGACGGTGCTTCGCTGGGAAATCCTGGAAAAGCTGGAGTAGGAGTTCTCATCTACGATCAAGACAGAAGGCTTGTCAAGCAGGTATCAAGGTTCATTGGTAAGACTACTAACAATGTGGCCGAGTACATGGCTTTGATTTATGCCCTGGAAGAGGCCCTTTATCTTAAGGCAAAACTGGTAGAGTGTTTTCTGGATAGTGAGCTTCTGGTCAGACAGCTTCAGGGAAGCTACAGAGTGAGGAACGAAAATCTAAGGTCTCTTTACTACAAAGTTCAGCATCTGGAAGCGTTCTTTGAAAAGGTGAGCTTTCGTCATATTAAGAGAGTGGAGAACAGGCAGGCTGATCGACTTGCTAAAGAGGCAGCGACAAAGGAAAGAGGGAATGAGGTAGTCGCGGGATACCCAAGGGTATCCTGAGGAAAGTCCGGGCTCCAAGACAAGGATACTGGGTAACTCCCAGGGAGGGTGACCTTACGGATAGTGTCACAGAAACCAAACCGCCCAGCTGCCCCCATGGGGTAGGGGTAAGGGTGCAAAGGTGGGGTAAGAGCCTACCGGTAGAGAAGCAATTCTCTAGCTGGACAAACCCCTGTCCGGAGCAAGGCCAAATAGGAGGGTTTAACCCTCGGGTGGGCCGCTAGAGACTCAGGGTGACCTGAGCCCCAGATAAATGGCTACCGCCGCAGGGAAAGCAATTTCCCTTTGGTTACAGAACCCGGCTTACATTCCCCTCTTTCCTTGTGTTTAATCATCGGCATTATTTTAGAAGCTCAGGATATTTGAGGATATCAAGAATAGCAAGACAGTAATCTCGAAGGGAAATGCGCCCTGAATGTATCAGCAGGGTAGGTATAGAAGACAAGGTAGTGATGAACTGCATTCAATAAGGAGGAGGAGAAATGAAGAAGTGGTTGAAGATTGTGGGTGGAGCGGTAGCAACCGCTGTGGGAATATGGTTGATAGTTCTATTTGCTCCTAAGGTACTGGTCTTCTTGGAGGGAATTGTAGGAGTTGCTGTGGCCATGGTAGGATTGATTATTCTGGCCATTGGTATTAGTGAAATAAAAGAATAGGCGCTTTTCCTTTAATCGAATCCATAAAGTGCATCAAGGTAAATATGAAGGGAGTGGTTACATATGGCGCACAAAAAGGGACAGGGTCATTCCTCCAACGGGAGGGAAAGTGCGGGTAGACGGTTGGGGATTAAGAACTCTGACGGTCAGTTCGTTAGGGCGGGGAGTATTCTGGTAAGACAGAGGGGCACGAAGTTTCACCCTGGATCTAATGTGGGCAGAGGGGCAGATGACACCCTCTACGCCATAAGTTCCGGATATGTGAAGTTCGAGGGAAACAGACGGGTGAGTGTCTATACCCAGTAGAGGGATGCCCCAAGATTACCGGGGTTTCTACGTCTGTGGAAAGAATTAGTGCAGGCAACGCCGAGGGCGGGCTCAGGATACGTGAAGCTGCCTGAATCTCTCCAGAGTATTAAAGATCCCAGAAGCTATAGGAGCTAGGCTGGTTCGTCTTTATAAGGATTCAAGATAATGAAAGCTAAAACGGAGTCAACATCCGGGCTAGGAAAGGTTCCTCCTCAAAATTTAGAAGCAGAGCGGGCTGTGCTGGGGGGTATGCTTTTAGAAAGGGAAACTATTCCTAAGGTTTTGCAGATAATTACTGAGTCTGAGAGTTTCTATTCAGAAGTTCATACTCTCATCTATGAGGGGGTTGTGAGCCTCTTCAACCAGAACAAGCCAGTAGATGTTGTCGCTCTCAAGGAGCAGTTCGGCAAAAAGGGGAAGCTCAAAGAAGTGGGAGGTGCCTCTTATCTGGCCGAATTGGTCAATTCTGTTCCTACCACGGTCAATGTTCCCTATTATGCTCAAATTGTGAAGCAAAAGCATATCCTCAGGGACCTCTTGAAGACGGCGGATTTTATTCGTTCTCTATCCTACGATGATTCCCAGGAGCTGGATGTTGTCCTGGACAAGGCTCAGAGCTCTATATTTGACATCACCCAGCAGAGAGTCCAAACTCCCTACCAGCATATAAAGGATGTTTTGACGGGGACGTTTGAACGTATAGAAGCGCTATACGAGAGGAAAGAGCACGTTACAGGGGTTCCCACAGGTTTTGCACAGCTGGACAGATTGACCTCCGGTTTCCAGCCTTCGGATCTGATAGTTATTGCGGGGCGTCCGTCCATAGGGAAGACTTCCTTGGCACTTAATATTGCCCAGTATGCTGGAATTGAGGCCAAGGTGCCCTTGGTTATTTTCAGTTTGGAAAGCGCCAAGGAACAGCTGGTGGAGAGGTTTTTATGTTCTGAGGCGCGGGTTGACTCCCAGAAGCTGCGCACGGGTTTTCTTTCTGAAGATGACTGGTCCAGGCTTACTGATGCAGCGGGAGTGCTAGCTGAAGCTCCCATTTACATTGATGATTCAGCAAACATTGGTGTGCTGGAAATCAGAGCTAAAGCTCGACAGCTCAAGGCGGAGCATGATATCAGAATGGCCATAATAGATTATCTGCAATTGATGGAGGGAGACAGAAGGATTGATACCAGACAGCAGCAGATTTCGGAAATATCTCGCTCTTTGAAGGCCTTAGCCAAGGAGCTTAATATATCGGTGGTGGCCATATCGCAGCTGTCCAGGGCGGTGGAGCAAAGAGAGGATAAACGGCCTCGGCTTTCTGATCTGCGGGAATCGGGAGCTATTGAGCAAGATGCCGATCTGGTCCTTTCCTTGTACCGGGAGCATTACTATTCTAGATCGGCGGCTGATGAGGGCAAAGCCGAGATTATTATCAACAAACAGCGTCGTGGTCCTACCGACAAATTGCCCCTGATATTTATCAGCGAATACACTCGTTTTGAGAATCCGGAACTAGGGGAGATATAGAGGAGCAGGCTATTGTCAAGTATCATCGTGGTAGGAGCGCAATGGGGAGATGAAGGGAAAGGCCGGATCATCGATGCTCTGGCCAAGAAAGCAGATGCAGTGGTGAGGTTCCAGGGAGGGAGTAATGCGGGGCATACTGTGGTGGTCAATGGTGAAAAGTTCGTTTTTCATCTTATTCCTTCAGGGGTTCTTCGGCGGGGAAAGAAATGCATCATCGGAAACGGGGTGGTAGTGGATCCCAGAGAGCTCCTGAGTGAAATAGAATCTCTTAACTTGAGAGGCATCAAAGTGGATAGTCTCTACCTTTCCAGTAATGCCCATGTAATTATGCCCTATCACCGAAAGATAGAGGAAATTGAGGAAGAGCAGAGGGGTAAGAACAGGATAGGCACCACGCGAAAGGGCGTAGGTCCTGCCTATGTAGATAAGGCTGCCCGTCGAGGAATAAGGGCGGTGGATCTTCTAGATAAGGAAATCCTGAATAGTAAGCTCAGGATGAGCCTTCAGTTTTGGAAAAACTCATTCGAATTGGGTTTTTCCGTTGAAGATATCCTTGAGGAGTACCTGGAATACGGAAGACGACTGGAAAAGTTTATCGTAGACACTTCTCTCATTATCCACGAGCTCGTGAAGGAGGACAGGACCATTCTTTTTGAAGGGGCTCAAGGGAGTCTTTTGGATGTGGATCATGGCACCTATCCTTTTGTCACTTCTTCCAACGCCACCGCAGGTGGAGCCTGCACGGGAACGGGGGTGGGTCCTACCCAGATAGACCAGGTTCTGGGAGTGGCTAAAGCCTATATCACCCGAGTGGGCGAGGGCCCCTTCCCTACAGAGATACACAATGAGGTGGGCGAGTTAATTCAAAAGAGAGGTCAGGAGTACGGTGCTACCACGGGCAGGGCGCGAAGGTGTGGATGGTTCGACGGGGTTGGCCTGAGATACGCGGTGAGAGTTAATGGCCTGGACGGACTCATCCTTACAAAATTGGATATCTTAGGGGGTCTTTCGAGAATAAAAATCTGCACCGCCTACAGATACAGAGGGAAAGTGATCCAGGATTTTCCTCTTGAAGCATCTCACTGGCAGGAATGTGAGCCTGTGTACGAGGAGATGGAGGGATGGGACGATGATGCTTTTGAGGCGAAAAGAATTGAGGATTTCCCCCGACCTATCCAGAAATACCTGAACAGAATTGAGGAAATAGGGGGGGTACCGATTCTTTTCCTCTCTGTAAGTGCTGAGAGGGATAATCTCCTGGCCCTGAGGCAGGATTCAGCCACTCTTTTAGCTTAGAAAGGGGTGGAACTCAAGAAGTATCATTCCCTTGTGAATCCAAAAATAGTGAGAGAACGTTCCGTGGCGAGGAGCACTGTTCGCCGCTGAGATGAACAGGGATTCAATCCAGAGTCCCTGTTATTTGTTTGGCGATACTAAGAGGAGAGGTCCACCTATTCTGTCAGAAGAGTCTTGTTGGCCTTGAAAATCTCTTGACTAAATCCCTATTTTTGCTATAGTTTCTGAGGAACGAGGAGAAGGAGATGTTCAATAGGTTTACCGAAAGAGCGAGAAAGGTGATCCTCTTGGCAAGGGAGGAGGCCAAGAGATTAGACCACGATTATCTAGGAACAGAACATATTCTGTTGGGATTGATTCGAGAAGGAGAGGGAGTAGGAGCCACAGCTCTGCAACAATTGGGAATAGATCTGGCTCATGTTCGGGAAGAGGTGGAAAAAGCAGTGGGTAGAGGTGGAGGGGGTTTGTTCCTGGGTCAGATTCCCTTCACTCCGAGGGCAAAGAAGGTCTTGGAGCTAGCGGTGGCAGAGGCTAAGAATTTAGGGCACAACTATGTGGGAACAGAACATATTCTATTGGGATTGATCCGGGAAGAGGAAGGTGTGGCTGCGCAGGTTCTTACCAGCCTGGGAGCAGACTTAGAGAAGGTAAGGCAACAAGCAATTAATCTCTTAGGCGGGGGCCCAAAGGTTGTTTCTTCTACTTCCGCCCCTTCCACTAATACTCCTACACTGGACAGATTTGGTCGGGATCTGACTCAATCCGCCAGGAATGGCGAACTTGATCCGGTCATAGGAAGACAGAAAGAGATTGAGAGGGTTATACAGATTCTCTCCCGTCGGACGAAGAACAACCCAGTTCTCATAGGAGAGGCAGGGGTGGGAAAAACTGCTATTGCCGAGGGACTGGCCCAGAGAATTGTGGATGGATCAGCTCCCGAGCCTCTCCTGGATAAAAGGCTGATTACCATTGAGTTGGGAGGAGTAGTTGCCGGAACCAAATACCGGGGAGAGTTCGAAAAGAGGATGGAGAGAATACTGAGTGAGATCAGGAAAGCCAGGAATATTGTCCTTTTCGTGGATGAAATACACACCTTAGTGGGAGCAGGGGCAGCTGAAGGTGCCATAGATGCATCAAATATCCTCAAGCCGGCCCTCTCCAGGGGAGAGCTGCAATGCATAGGTGCAACGACTCTTAATGAGTATAGAAAATACATTGAGCGAGATGAAGCTCTGGAGAGAAGATTTCAGCCAGTAATGGTGAATGAACCTACGGTCAAGGAGACCATAGAAATATTAAAAGGTCTAAGAGATAGGTACGAGGCCTTTCATCGGGTAAGGATAACTGACGAAGCCGTAGTAACTGCAGTGAGGCTATCCTATCGGTACATTCAGGGAAGATTTCTTCCCGATAAGGCCATTGACGTGATGGACGAAGGAGCAGCTAGGGTCAGACTACAAAGCAGCGCTCGTCCTGATGATCTCAAGAGGATGGAAGAAGAGCTGGAGCAGGTGAGGAAAGAGAAGGAAGCAGCAGTTAAGGGCCAGGAATTTGAGAAAGCAGCGAGCTTTCGGGATAAAGAGAAGAAACTGAAGCAAGCCTTGGTGGAGAAAAGAACAGCATGGCAAGCTGACATGAGCAAGAAAGGGGAAAAGCAGCAGGTAACTGAGAAAGATGTAGCCTACATTGTGTCTAGCTGGACCAATATTCCGCTTCGTGACTTAACGGAGGCAGAATCCAAACGACTCCTTCGAATGGAAGAGGCTTTGCACGAAAGAATAGTGGGACAGGAGGAAGCAATAAAGGCAATCTCCCAGTCTATTCGTCGAGCCCAGGCCGGAGTTAAGAATATTAAACGACCCATAGGAGTTTTTATGTTTCTGGGTCCAACCGGAGTGGGAAAGACAGAGGCCGCCAAGAGCCTGGCAGAGTTTCTCTTTGGCGACGAAGACGCCATGATAGGGTTGGATATGTCTGAATATATGGAAAAATTTACCGTATCTCGCCTTACGGGAGCTCCTCCAGGATATGTGGGATATGAAGAAGGTGGAGAGTTGACGGAGAAGGTAAGAAGGCGGCCGTACTGCGTCATCCTTCTGGATGAGATTGAAAAGGCTCATCCTGATGTTTTTAACATTCTTCTGCAAATCATGGAAAATGGAAGACTGGCCGATAACCTTGGTCATACGGTTGATTTTAGAAATACAGTCTTGATTATGACTTCTAACTTGGGAGCTGAGCAGATTGCCAGCGGAGCCAGCATGGGATTTCAAAGTGGAGAAGGAGGGGCCCTATCTTATGAAGAGATGAAGAATCGTGTCCTCTCAGAGCTCAAGCACCAATTTCGCCCTGAATTCTTGAACAGACTCGATGAAGTGATAGTTTTTCATGCTTTGAGTAGGGAGAACTTAAAAAACATCGTAGCGCTTATGTTAGATGAAGTGAAAAAGCTAATAGAGGAGAAGGAAATAGAGCTTGAGACAACTGAAGAGGTGAAGGATTTGATTGCCCAGGAGGGATATGATCCGGACTTCGGCGCCAGGCCCCTAAGACGTGCCATTCAGAGATTAATCGAAAATGCTCTTTCCGAGGAACTCCTGGAGGGTAAGTTTAAAGCAGGAGATAGGGTAGTAGCATCTATAAAGGATGGAAAGATAGTCTTTTCCCAGAAAAAGAGAAGCCGGAATAGGAGCTCCTGATCTATCTTGGGATGTGGATGAATAGATGAAATCCAGCAGTAAAAGAGACCCCCTCCTCCCAAAAAAGGAGGGGATTTTCATTAGGGCAGCCATAAGCTCAAGTTTCGCCTTATTGTTTCTTTTTATTCTGTTTGCAGAAGCAGCTCTTTCTTCCCCCCTTATTAGCCAAATTGAAATTCAGGGAAATAAGCATATTAAGAGTCGTGAAATCGAGAATGCCATCCACAGTAAGATAGGAGAGCCTCTCTCGGAAAAGATGATCAGGGACGACATGCAGGCTATCTATGATATGGGTTATTTCTACTCGGTCCAGGTACTAAAAGAGGAAGGGGAGGCGGGACTCACGCTTATCTTTCGCATTGTAGAAAATCCCCGCATTACGCAAATTGAACTCGACGGGCCTGAAAAAGAAGAGGAAGATAGAGTGAAAAAACTGCTCACTCTTAGACAAGGACAGATCCTTAATTTTAAGAGGGTTAAGAAAACACGAAGTAGGATCCTGCATTATTATCAGAGAAAAGGATTCTTCTCCAGCAAGGTCCAAATCTCTCAAACAAGTTCAAAGGAAGGTGAATGCAACATTCTCATAGCCATCGAGAAGGGAGAAAGGGTGAAGATAGCTGAGGTGACGATTAGTGGTAATTCTCACCTTTCCACCGAAAAAATCCTTCCCATCTTGAAGGTAAAGCGCGGGCAGTATTTTGATGAAAAGAAGTTGAGCGAAGGTACCAAGAGAGTTATTGATAGGTATCAAAGACGTGGATATTATTTTGCAACTTTCAAAGAGCCCCGATTTGAGTTCTTTGAAAGAAGAGGAAAGCGGGTTAAGATTATCCTGGAAATACAAGAGGGGAAGAGAATCTTTGTTTCCAAGGTGAATGTTAAAGGGAATGAGTATCTCAGCTCGTCTGAGATTCTCGCCACACTAAGACCACGAAAAGGAGAGATATTCATTCCGGAATTTCTTGAGGAAGGTATTAAGCGAGTTGAGGCCAAATATGGGAAGGCGGGGTACCTTTACCTTGACATGGACCGAGACCTAGAGTTCTACAGGGAAGAGGGCCAGGTGGCTATCTCTCTTATCATTGAAGAGGGACCTCAGGCAAGAGTGGGAAGGGTGAGTATTGAGGGAAACGAAAGGTCTAAAGAGCGAGTGTTCACACACAGCCTCCTCGTCAAAGAGGGAGAAATTTTTGACGTAGAAAAAGTAAGGGAAAGTTGGCGCAGAATTTACAATCTGGGATTCTTTGAGAAAGTAAGCATTCATCCTGTCCCTACCTCCTCCAGGAAGATTATGGATCTTCTGGTCGAGGTGGAGGAGGGTGAGCGGACAGGTAGCTTTCTTATCGGCGCGGGATACAGCCAGAATTCCGGATGGGAAGGCAAAATCCAAATTCACAAGGATAACCTCTGGGGTGAGGGCAAAAAGATATCTCTGGAGTGGGAATTCGCCAAGAATAGAAATGATTATGACATGAGTTTCCTGGATAGGTGGTGGAAAGATAAGGATCTCAGCCTGCGTCTCTCTGTTTACGATAAGGAACTTAAATATTCTGGCACAGAGAATTACAAAAAAGGAAAAACCGGAGGGAAAGTAGAGTGGGGCTGGCCTTTTCAGAAGTACGCTCGATGTTTCATTGGTCTGCGCAGCGAGCAAATTGAGATAAGCCAGGTAGATGAGGAACCTTTACCAGAGGACCTTGAAGAGGGGAAGAAGATGCGACACAGCCTGGAGTTAACTTTTGAACGAGACACCAGGGTAAGGGACGAAGCTTTCAGCGCCTACAAAGGGTCTTACTCCTATCTTTTCATGGAGACAAATGGAGGTGTGCTGCTCAAGGGGGATCTTAATTTCACCAAGTACAAGGCTGAGTTAAGAGAGTATTTGCGGAGGGGTGATTTCTGGATGTCTCCTATTCTTGCACTGCGGCTAAGGGGCAAACTAGGAGAGAGGCTTCCCTCCTATGAGAAATTCCGGGTGGGAGGCCAACAGACCCTTCGGGGATATGGTCTATACGAGTTTAGCGGAGATAAGGTGCTTCTTGGGACGGTGGAACTCAGGTTTCCTTTAGGCAAAAATATGAGCGGGGTTATCTTTGTAGATGGTGCCGAAATTTGGGATGAAGACTCCGAGAGCCCGGAGGTTAGGACAGGTTGGGGATTTGGAGCGAGAATCATGACGCCCATTGGTCCCCTACAGCTAGACTGGGGCGTAGGGGAAACTGGAGAGGGAGAATTCTACTTTGGAATAGGCCAGGCATTTTAGATATGAGAAAGCTTACCCTTCTTGACCTGGGGCAAAGGGATTACAGCGAGGTCTGGCACATTCAAGAAGACCTTGTCAAGGAAGTAATATCTGGGGCTTCGCAGGATACCTTGATTTTAGTAGAACATACTCCGGTTGTTACCCTGGGAAGACAGGGGAGCGAGGAAGATGTCCTGGTTTCATTTGAGGATCTTTCACGGAGAGGTATTCAGTTCTTCAAGGTAGATAGAGGAGGAAGAGCCACTTTCCATGGTCCTGGGCAACTAGTCGCCTATCCCATACTTAGTTTACTGGGTCAAGATCGGGATATTCACAACTATCTGAGAAACCTGGAGGCAGTGATTATTGGACTTCTGGCAGGTTTAGATCTCAGGGGTGAGGGAAAAGAAGATCAGGCTGGAGTGTGGATAGATGAGCAGAAAGTCGCCAGTATCGGGGTGGGGGTGAAAAAGTGGGTCACCTACCACGGATTAGCTTTGAATGTAGATATTGACCTCGATTATTTTTCTCTTATTGATCCTTGCGGAGTTGGCCAGGCAAAGATTACCTCCCTGGCCAAGGTTCTTTCATCTCAGGTAAGAATGGACCAGATCAAGAAATCCTTTGTTAGCTCTTTCTCGGAAGTATTCAAAAGGATGCCTATCCCGGAATCTTATTCTAGCTTCCCTTCAGAACGATGTCAGGAAATGGCGAGCTTTCGGTGAGGCTCTTACGAACATGTTAATGAGAATTACAGGAGGTGAACTTAAGGGACGGAAGATAAAAACTCCTGCGGCCAGCTCCAGTCGTCCTCTTCTTTCTCGGGTGAGAAAATCCCTCTTTGACGTCTTAGGAAAGAGAATAGAAGGAAGCTCTTTTCTGGATCTCTACGCCGGATCAGGAGCAGTAGGAATTGAAGCTCTTAGCCGGGGCGCCAGGGAAGCTGTCTTGGTCGAAAAGGATCCCCGTTGTGTTTCGGTGATAAAGGAGAATCTCGCGAGGGTTGGTCTTGTTTCCGGGTTCAGAATTTACCCAAAGAACGTGTTGATAGTTCTTGGAAAGCTCCTGGAGAAAGAGACCTTTGACATTATCTTTATAGCTCCTCCCTACTACAAGGGAATGCAAAATCAGACTTTGGACATAATTGAAAAAAAGGAAATTTATGGGTATACGGTCATTGTTCAGCACTCCCCCAAGGAGAAGGTCAACTTCACCCGCAAAAACCTGGACCTGAGGAAGCAGAGAGAATATGGAGACACCATCCTAACCTTTCTTGAAGCATAGGAAGTTATGTGTATGCCCAAGGCCATCCCCCGAAGGATTATACTTTTCTTCTCTCGCACTGTCTTCTCAACCAGAAGGTGAGAGCTGAGAGAGCCTATACCTCTGGGGTTACCCAAAGATTGCTAGGCATCCTTTCGCATTATCCGGTTTGGCTGGAGCAACTTCCCTGTCCGGAATTTTCCTTCGTAGGAGAGAGGGGAAGAAAGCCGAAGGATGAATGGGAAAACTTGAGGGGCTTTAGAGAGCACTGCTCTGATTTGGCAAATGAAATAGGGGAAAGAATAAGAGAATTGGCAGAGAGGAACGCCCCCTTTTTATTGCTGAGTATTGCTCGCTCTCCCAGTTGTTCCTCTGGTCAGGTTTACCGGGGCAAGAGACTCGTTGGGGGCAAGGGAATACTGGTGGAAGAGCTGGAAAAGCGAGTTAAACTAAATTTTCTGGAGTTCGACTTTGGAAGGGTTTCTTGGTCACTCCAAAAAATTGAGAAATGCCTGAAGGTTTTGGGAGAATTATGAGTTTAGAAAATAAATTAGACCATCTTCCTGATAAACCCGGAGTGTACATTTTCAATGATAGACATGGACGGGTTCTTTACGTGGGAAAGGCTCTGTCTCTCAAGAAACGGGTGCGTTCGTACTTTGGGGAGGGATGCACATCTGCCCGTGTCGAATCACTCCTTTCTCAGCTTCAGGATCTGGAGTGGATTGTTACCGATTCTGAAACAGAAGCGTACCTCCTGGAGTATAATTTGATAAAGCGACATCGTCCCACGTATAACATCCGCCTCAGAGACGATAAGTCCTATCCTTACATCAAACTCACTACTAATGAGGATTTTCCGAAGGCTTTCCTCACTCGAAACCCCAGGGTCGATGGGGCTCAGTATTTTGGTCCCTACACCAATGTGAAAGCGGCCAGAAGAGCTCTTGCATTAATTCATCGGTTCTTCCCCCTGCGTCGATGCAAGGGAAAACTAAGACTCAAAATCAGGCCCTGCCTTAATTACCATATTAAGGAGTGCACAGCTCCCTGTGTGGATAAGATTGACCGCAGGGACTACCTATCCTTGGTCAGGGGGGTCTCTCTTTTTCTTCAGGGGCACCACAGGGAACTTCTCTCTCAGCTTAAGCAGGATATGGATGAAGCTTGCCGGAAGGAGGAGTTCGAGAGAGCAGCAAAACTGAGAGACTCTATAGCGGCAATTGGGAGAATTGGCCAAACCCAGAAAGTTTCTTCCTTTCCTGGACAGGACAAAGACTTGATAGGGATCGTATCTGAAAGAGGCGAAGGCTGTGGCATGGTTTTTCTCATTCGGGAAGGAAAGCTCATTGACAAGAAGCACTTCCTACTAAAGGTGGCTCCAAGGAGCATAGAAAAGGATATACTCACCTCGTTCCTCAAACAGTACTATGCTGAAGTCTCCTTTGTTCCGCCAGAAGTGCTTTTGCAGGGAGAGACACATGAGCGGATGGCCATAACAAGATGGCTCTCCGTGAGAAGGGGGGGTAGGGTGAATCTGGTGATCCCCAAAAGAGGAAAGAAGTTTAGATTGATCAAGCTACTGGAAAAGAATGCCTATATGCTACTAAAGCAGGAGAGGCATGGGGAGACAGGAAAAGCTCTGCTTCAGCTTAGATCTTATATGAACCTTAAGAGAAAACCTTCAAGAATAGAAGGTTTTGATGTCTCCAACATTCACGGTAGATATCCCACCGGGTCGGTGGTAGTTTTTGAAGAAGGAAAACCCGCAAAATCCGAGTATCGAAGATTTGGAGTCAAGAGGGTGAAAGGAATCGACGATTTCGCCATGCTTTCAGAAGTGATAGAGCGCCGTTATCGCCGTCTAGTGAAGGAAAAGGGAACTCTTCCCCACCTAATTCTGGTGGATGGAGGAAAGGGGCAGGTCTCCTCGTGCCTGAGGGTGCTGGGCGATCTTAATTTGGATGATCTTCCTGTGGCAGGGTTGGCCAAAGAACTGGAAGAGGTGTATGTTCCTGGCAAAAGCTCACCCCTAAATATACCACCAAACTCGGCTGCCCTGAAGCTCCTGCAGGAGATTCGAGACGAGGCGCACCGCTTTGCCCACACCTATCATATTAAATCCAGAGGAAAAAGACTAAGGGCCTCATCTCTAGATGAGATTCCAGGCGTGGGTAGAAAGACCAAAGAGCTTCTTCTCACCCGCCATAAATCCGTGGATCAAATAAGAAGCAAGAGTTGGACAAAGTTAGCGGAGATTCCTGGAATTGGAGAAAAACGGGCGAGAAAGATTTTGGATTATCTTTCAGGCAACTTAGATGCTTACGCCCCTTGATCGAGCCATGAAGAATCTTTTGATCATTAAGCCAGACCTATTTTGGTTAGGAATGGTTGTGTCCGAAAGGAAAGTGGTGAGGCTCTGTTTTTCTTATTCCGAGAAGGGCATCCGGGAAGGTTTAGGGATCAAATCGAGTCAAAGGCCTTCTGCCTCTTCCCTTCTTCAGTCATTGAAAAGCGACATGACCGATTATTGGAAAGGGATGAGGGTGGACTTTTCCGGATACCCCCTGGATTTAGCCGGTTACTCTCCTTTTTACAAAAAGGTATGGACCCAGACTCGTCTTATTCCTTATGGAGAGGTGCGCTCCTACAAGTGGGTAGCTGAGGCGATTGGCACTAGGGGATTTCGGGCAGTGGGGAAAGCTTTAGGGAATAATCCTTTTCCCATCATTGTGCCGTGCCACAGAGTCATCAAAGAAGATGGGGGGCTGGGAGGATTTTCTTCGGGCCTGGCGATAAAGAGGAGACTTTTGAAAATCGAAGGATTCCTGAAGGACTGATGGCAGGCTTTTGCTATTGCCTAACTCATCGAAGCTATTATAATGGTACAAAGCGTCGGAATCTTTGAGATTCTGACCTCTTAGTTATTTTGCTGCAAAGGATAGGCTATGATTGGTAGGATTCTAGGTAAAGTTATTGGCACCAAACAGAAAAGGAGTATCAAGAAGCTTCTCCCTCTAGTTGGTGCCACAAATGCGTGGGAGAGAAAGACAAGCAAACTCTCGGACAAGGCGCTGCAAGGAAAAACAGACGAATTTAGAGGCAAGATAAAACCCCTGGTTGGCCGGATCGACAGCCTGAGGAGGGAAATATCCGAGCTTTCTGATATCGAGCAAGAAAGGGCAAGGGTCTCCCTTCAAGAAAAAAGAAAACAACTCGATGACCTTATTTATGATCTTCTTCCTGAGGCCTTTTCGGCGGTGCGGGAAGCGGCAAAAAGGACTATAGGCCTTCGTCTCTATGATGAGCAGCTTATGGGAGGAATAATTCTCCACCAGGGAGGTATAGCAGAGATGGCTAATGGTGAGGGTAAGACTCTGGTGGCTACGCTTCCTGTTTATCTCAATGCCCTGGAGGGGAAGGGAGTTCATGTGGTCACAGTCAATGATTATCTGGCCAAAAGAGATAGAGATTGGATGGGACCGGTTTATGAGTTTCTGGGGCTTACGGCAGGGGTTATTCAGAACAAGCTGGACAGCATAAACAGGAAAAAAGCCTATGAGTGCGATATTACCTATGGCACCAATAATGAGTTTGGGTTTGATTATCTCAGGGATAATATGGCCTCGAGGGTGGAGGATCAGGTACAAAGGGGTCATCACTATGTTATTGTCGATGAGGTAGATTCTATCCTGATTGATGAGGCGAGGACTCCTCTTATCATATCCGGGCCGGCGGAAGAGTCGACAGACAAATACCATAGAATTGATAGACTTGTTCCCCGCTTAAAGGGACGTGAAGTGTTGAAGGATGAGAAAGAGGAAGGAGAAAGCACAGATTACGTGTGGAACCCGAAGGATCAGACCGTAGCTCTAACTGAGAAGGGAGTTAAGCGGGCGCAGGAGTTGCTAAGAGAGGGTGGTCTTCTCGCGAAAGACAAGAATCTCTTCGAGGGAGATAAGGATCACCCCGAGGATAGCATGGATCCGGAGACCCATAATTTGGTCACCCATATTAATCAGGCTCTCCGCGCTCACAGACTATTTGAAAAGGACAGGGATTATCTGGTCAAAGATGGAGAGATTGTCATTATTGATGAGTTTACGGGAAGGCTTATGCCGGGAAGACGCTGGAGCGATGGACTTCATCAGGCGGTGGAAGCCAAGGAGGGGGTAATGATCCGCAATGAAAACCAAACCCTGGCTACCATTACACTCCAGAACTACTTCAGGATGTATGACAAATTAGCAGGAATGACAGGGACAGCGGCTACTGAGGCTGATGAATTCTTGAAAATATATAATCTGGAAGTGGTAAGCGTCCCCACTCATAAACCCACCATTCGGGAAAATGTTCCTGACCGAATCTATCAGACAGAGAAGGCCAAATTTGAGGCGGTGATCAAAGAAGTAGAAAAACTTCACCAGGAAGGAACGCCCGTTTTGGTAGGGACGAGATCAGTGGAGAAGTCAGAAGCACTGAGCCGCTCTCTAAAAGAAAAAGGTGTACCTCACACCGTTCTCAATGCGAAGTATCATGAGAAGGAAGCCCAGATAGTGGCTCAGGCTGGTGAGAAGCGAGCGGTGACTATTGCCACCAACATGGCGGGAAGAGGGACCGACATTAAGTTAGGAAAAGGGGTAGAGGATCTAGGAGGCCTTTTTGTCATCGGAACCGAACGCCATGAATCTCGTAGAATCGATAATCAGCTACGGGGAAGATCAGGCCGGCAGGGGGCCCCGGGCACTTCCCAGCTCCACGTTTCTCTCGAGGATGAGCTGATGCGTCTTTTTGGCTCTGAAAGAATCGCCAGAATCATGCAGAGGCTGAAGATCCCGGAAGATCAACCCATTGAGCATCCTTGGGTTACCAAGGCCCTGGAAAGGGCACAGGAACAAGTGGAGAGAAGGAACTTCGATATAAGAAAACACCTCTTGGAATATGACGATGTGATGAATAAGCAAAGAGAGGTGATCTACA
>JAUWAK010000088.1 GCA_030602105.1 Candidatus Aerophobota bacterium
CGCGAGGAATCCTCACAATTCGGCGGTAGATTTCAATGTGCTTCTCAGCAGCTATTCTCCAGGAAAGCTTCCTCTTCACGTAGTCTTTTGCATTTCTTGAAAGACTTTCGGCCAACTTTGGACGAGAGATAATCTCAACGATATGATCAACAAAATCTTGATCGGAATGGGCTATGAAGCCGCAGTTAACCTTATCTATCATGGCCTGAAAGGAAGGAAGGGGAGAAAGAACCACAGGTTTCCCAAAAGCCAGGCAGTGGGCGAGGATTCCGCTCTGAGATCCTATCTCGTAGGGAAGTACGACCATATCGGCGGCACTGAGAATACTGTCAAAAACTTCCTGCGTGAAAGGCCCCTTGAGGATTCTAATTCTATCCCTGGAAGCAGAGGCGTTGATCAATCTAAGAAGGCGGTGGCTGTATTCGCTCTTCTCTGGAAGACGTGGTCCTCCCGCCACTACCAGCTCCGCGGAAGGTACTCTTTCAACAATCCGGGGGAAAATAGAGATGATTCGATCAAAACGCTTCTTAGGTCGAAAGTATCCGCACAGAAGAACAGTTTTCTTGCCCGCCATGCCCAGCCTATCCTTCGCCTCAGGCACAGGCTCAACAGTTCTTGCCCCGTGAGGAACCACATCAACGTGCTCGAAGGAAGAGAGGGCTCTCGCAATGCTCTCTCTCTGGTAGTCCTCATGAACGATGGTGGCATCCGCTGTCCGGCAGATACCTTCGACGACCAGCTTCTCATACTTGGAAAAACTCTCATAGACTGTGTGCAAGGTAACTACTACCGGGATGCCAGCAACTCTGAACCTGTAGAGAAGAGGTATGATAGCGATGCCCCGATTCGGTCCATACAGTCCATATTCATGCTGAACATGCACCACATCTGGCTGAAACTTAGCCATGGCATTGAAAATCTGTTCCGACAGGGCCAGGCCATCAAAGTTGGAAACAGAAAAGGTGTGTTTTTCTCCAATCCCACAAGGGCTAACGACATGCACTTTGTTAGAGGGCCTTTTTGCCTCGAGCTCCGAAACAAGATATGAAGAGTAGGTTGCTATCCCGCACTGGGTAGGGGGATAGGTGGAAATAATTCCTATTCGCATAAAAGGAACCTCTCATTATTTTTATGTTGACCTGTTGATTCTGTTGGATATGGTTTCATTTTCGAGCGCCTGCTGAGCCTCTCGACCTCTCATGCGGTATCTCCACTGCTTTGCCATTCAAGGTCACCTTGTGGGCTTACCGATTAGAGTGAGACAGACTAAACGTTCAGTATCGACCTGCGCTGAAGGAAGTGGGGATAGTGGATAGTGAGGGTTTCTGAGGATTGGTGGTTCTTTTCCTAGATGGGAACTCTGTCTTTGGCGTATCCAGCCATAATGGTTTCCCCTCCCTTTGCCTGGAGGTTACACACATATTATAGATGCGATTTTGGCTGACGTCAAGTATCTGGGAGGGCCCCTCGTTCAAAGACAGGGTATATTAGCTTTTGGGGGATGAGATAATTGACATTCAAGAGCTGCTGCCTTATAATTATTGAGAGGGTTGGAGACAATTTTTGGGAGAGGAAGTGCCGCGGGTATCGCGGGACCGAGTAGAGTGAAATAGAACAGGGAGGAACAAATTGTTGGATGCAGCGAGTAATGGTGACGTTCGGTCTTTGTTCCATCGCTATCCTGGTAACCCCATTCTTACATCGTCGCTTTGGCCGTATCCTGTGAATGCGGTTTTCAACCCGGGGGCCACCGAGTTCCAGGGGGAGACACTTCTCTTGGTGCGTGTGGAGGACCTAAGAGGTTTCTCCCATTTGACTGTGGCTAAAAGCAAGGATGGTAAGACAAACTGGCGCATCTCTCCTGGCCCGACACTCCAGCCAGATGACGGTTTCCAGGAAGAACAGTATGGACTCGAGGATCCGCGAATTGTCTATCTGAGCGAAGAAGGGAAGTACGCTATTACGTACGTTTCTTTCTCAGGCGAAAGTCCTCTCATTTCCCTGGCCATGACCGAGGATTTCAACAGTTTCCATCGTGTGGGATCTCTTCTCCCGCCCGAGGATAAGGATGCTTGTCTGTTCCCACGCCGTTTCAAGGACCGATTTGTCTTGATTCATCGGCCAATCATCAGGAGTGAAGCTCATATATGGATGTGTTTTTCGCCTGACTTACGACACTGGGGAGATCATCGAGTGGTCATCGCGAGAAGAGCGCGATGGTGGGATTGTCATAAGGTGGGACTGGGTACGCAGCCAATTGAGACTCCTGACGGGTGGCTGATTATCTACCATGGAGTGAGAGTGGCTGCCTCGGGAAGTCTATATCGGGTTGGCCTTGCTCTGCTGGATCTAGAAGAACCGTGGAAGGTGATGTGTCGCTGCGACCAATGGGTTCTGAGCCCCACCACGGCCTACGAACAGGTAGGTGACGTGCCAGGGGTAGTTTTTCCCACTGGAGCTGTCCTGGACAGGAACTCAAATCAGCTCCGTATCTACTATGGTGCGGCCGACAAGGTGGTAGCTCTGGCCACAGCCGATCTTGGCGAAATTATCGACTTTCTCAAGGAGTGTCGGCTATAGTCATTGAAAAAAGATAGGAAAAGGGTCCTTTGAAAGAATGACAGTCTGTCTTGACTGACGCTTCACTCCTTGACGTAGCTCGCCTGCTCGATCACCCGCATAGACTTCCACTTCCCTCCCATGAAGCGAAACAAGAAAATGAGCCCTAGTATGCTGACATAGGCCGAAGCGATGGTCCAACCAGTATAGATGCCGGCGTCGAGAAGGACCAGGGCGATGTAGCTCGGAATTACCAGAGCAACCGATGAGACAATTGCAATCATACACATGACGAATCGTGTGTCCCCTGCTCCTTTAATTGCCGAGGCGAAAACGATGTTCAGGGCATCGAACAGGGAGTAAACCGCCACAAAACGAAGGAGAATTACGGTGGTTTTCCGAATGGCTATGAAGCTTGCAGGATCCGCCTGGGAAGCAAAGGGGTCAACAAAGATGCTAGGGACCAGCACGTAAGCAGCTGCCACGCTTGCCATGTAAAGAAACGTCAGATGAAAGCTCGAATAGACACTGCGTTCGGCGAGATCTGGCCTATTCTTGCCCAGGTACTGTCCCACCAGAACTGAAACTGCGATTCCAAAGCCTATCATGGGCATAAAGGCAAGTGTGTTGATATTGAAGGCGATGTTCGTGGCTGCGAGCTGCGGAGTTCCCAGGCGTCCTATTAAGAGGATAAAGGTAGTAAACCCGACCATATCCAGGAAAAACTGAACTCCACTGGGAAACCCGAAATACATGAGCCGCAGAAAAAGGACTCTCTCAAACATCCGGCCTCTCAGGGTATAGTAGCGACCGTCGTGGGTAGGGCGGGAAAGCAAAATGAGGTAGGCAACGAAGGAAAAACATGCAGACATTACCGTTGCTATAGCTGCTCCTTTTATTCCCAGCTCCGGTAAGCCCCACCTGCCGAATATCAGTCCGTAGTCCAAGATGAGGTTTACGGCAGTTCCGAGGGTATTCACCCACATGACGGGCCAGGTTTTACCCCGTCCGCTGAAAAATCCCGACATGGCAGAGGAAGCTATAGCCGGAGTGGCCCCAAGGCAGAGCACCTGGAAGTAGACTGTTTCATACTGTTGAACCAGAGGCTCATGTCCCACAAAGCGAAAAAAGGGTCCAGCCAGAGGAACAAGCACCAGATGAACTATACCACCGATTATGGCAAGATACATTCCCTGCCACAAGGCCGGGCCGATTCTCTCATCTCGACCTGATCCGTGGTACTGTGCGACGAAAGTACTCACGTAGCCAGCGGTGCCCAAAAACAGGCTCATTATGGTAAAATTAAGCATACCGGCTGGCATGGCCGCGGCGATAGCTTCGGGGGAGTACCAGGTGAGGAACATGCGGTCGACGAAGTGTTGAATGGACCAGGCCCCCGTACTCAAAATGAGAGGAATAGCTATAGAAAGTACCTGGCGGTATCCGGCCTCAGAGCTCCAACGCTTGGCCAAGAAATGAACTATCTTTTCCGTCACTGCTCTTTGCTTCACCGCTTCTCCTTATTCCATCGTCTTTGGGAGATCTTCTGTCGGTTATAAGAGAGTCCTCAGTATTGGATTATGTTTCGCCCTATCATGTGCCATTTCTCTATCAAAAAGAAAAAGACCCATCCTTTTGTTTGAAAGAATGGGTTCAGCGGCTGTCAGTTCTTACTTGGATAAGCTCTCAATCAGCCGATCCGAAGTGGTGAGCCACCCAAAGAACCTCTCTATTGTCCAAAGCAGTCCATCTCGGCAGCATTCTGGCCCTATGTGATCTACAGCATCGGTTACCAGTATGGGCCAGTATTCGCGAAAGAAGGAGTCAATTAAAGTGGTCCCCAGGCAAACGTTTATGGCTATTCCTGTATACACCAAGTACTTGATGTTGAGGGTTGTGAGGACGTAGTCCAGCTTGGTTCCCCAAAAGCCGCTGTATCTCATCTTATCGACCACTATGTCGTCCGGCAGCGGCTTGAGTTCGTCGATGATCTCTGCATCCCAGGTTCCAGCGGTTAAGAGTTTTCCTTTGAGTTCCGGGTGTTCATGCATCAGGATCAATCCTGATTCTTTGTACCAATTGGGGGATTGAGGCCCGCCACTGTCGGAGAGATCTTTGTTATACACGTATCTCATGTAGATGATTTTTATGTCCTTCTCTCGCCCAACCTTAAGAATCTTTTGGATGGGCTTGATAGTTCCCTCGCCCACAAGAGGGCGATCTGCCTTCTCCAGCATTCCGCCTTTCTTCAGAAAAGCATTCTGCATATCGACTACCAGGATCGCTGTCCTGGAAAGATCGATCTCTAAAGGCTCTGGTTTTGCTTCTATGGCTATTTTGCCTTTAGCTCTGATCCCAAAATACTCGGGATCGGGCTCATGTTGACCCACTGCAGATCCATCACTGGTGCCTCCTGTGACCGC
>JAUWAK010000073.1 GCA_030602105.1 Candidatus Aerophobota bacterium
TGTCTTAACCCGATGACCCGGATTGGTTCTTCTAATTCGACCTTTCGATGGTCTATGTCCTGACGGAATTTCCTCCTAATTTCCTCAGCAATATCCTGGGTGGTTACCGCTCCGAATAGCTTACCTTCTTCCCCCATTTCCCTCTCCATTACTATTTCAACCCCTTTCAACTTCTCTGCGATCTTGAGAGCTTTTTGCTTTCCCTTCTCATTTTTCCGTCCGGCCACCTTCTTCATCTCTTCCCATTTCCTGATATTCCCCGGGGTAGCTGTATGAGCCACGCCCTTAGGAAGAAGGTAATTACGCGCGTATCCATCAGCCACTTCTACAACTGTTCCTTCTTCGCCAAGACCCGCCACATCCTTCTCCAGAATGACTTTCACTTTTTCCCCCGGTCCCGCCTTTGCCTTTGCCTCTGGGAGGCTTCGAAGTGAAGGAATGAGAAAAACTTCTGAGAAATTCGGTAAATTCTTACTTGTATGGCAAAAGAGCCATTTCTCTGGCTCTCTTCACTGCCTTGGACAGTATCCTCTGATGTTTAGCACATACTCCTGTCCGTCTCCTGTTTTTTATCCTGGCTCTAGTGTCTATATAGCGCTGCAGTATGTTCACCTTTCGATAGTCTACAGGGTCCTCTTTGGACTGACAGAAACGACAGACTTTTCTTCTTCTAAATACAGATCTCGGGCGCAATGCACTTCTCCTTTTTCCTATTGTTTCTCCTCGTAGAATCAGTTTTCTTCGTCAAAAGAGTTACTCCCTTCCTCCTGCTCACCCTCATCCATGGAAACTTTATCTATTTCTGCCTCAACTGGCTCTTCAGGCGACGGCTCCTCTTTCTTGAATCTTCCCAAGAACTGTACACCCCAGGCCACTACCTCGCTTTTCTTTCTTTTTATTCCGTCTCTGTCCTCGTAAGACCTGATCTGAAGCCTTCCATCTACCACTACCTCACTTCCCTTGGACAGGTATTCTGCGCATTGCTCGGCTTGCTTCCTCCAAACCACGATAGGAATGAAATCAGCTTCCCTTTCCCCCTTTTGATTTGCAAAAGAACGATTCACGGCAATAGTGAAGTTGGCTACCGGGGTCCCATCGGGCGTATACCGCAGCTCAGGTTCCCTGGTGAGACGCCCTATGAACAGCACCCTGTTCAGATTGGCCATCGCGCTTCCTCCTTGGAGAAATCCTTTGCTTTGTTAACATAGCTCTTAGTACTCCCTCATCTGAGTTCAGGAACTCTCTAATTCGGCTAATTTGAGACGACTCTATTTGAAAACGGGCCAGAACAAAAAAACCTTCCTTTGCCTTTTGTATTTCATAGGCAAATTTCCGCATTCCTATTTGATTTAAGTCTTCTATCCTTCCCTTTCCATCCAGAATAATACTTTCCAGCTTTTCCAAAGTCGCCTTCCTTGCCTCCTCATTCGACTCCGGCTGAAAAACCAGGGTAACCTCATAACTATGCATTACTAAGACCCACCTCCCTGCTGGCAAGCTATCTACTCACTGAAAATAAAGTGTATTACATCACCGTCCTGCAGACGGCATTCCTTCCCTTCTGTCCTCACTTTTCCCTCTTCTTTGGCTGTTTTGAAAGATCCTGCTTCTAGAAGCTCATTCGCAGAGGTGACTTCCGCCCGAATAAATCCTCTTTCCATATCTGAATGCACCTTCCCGGCAGCCTGAAGAGATGTAGTTCCCCTACGAACAGGCCATGCTCTTACTTCTCGGCCTCCAGTGATGGTAAAGAAGGTTATCAAATCAAGGAGCTCGTAAGTTCTTTTCAGGAGCCTCGCAAGACCCCCTTCTCTTACGCTCAGTTCCCTCAAAAATTCCTGCCTCTCTTCGGGCAAAAGATCTCCTAGTTCTTCTTCCAACTCAGCACATATTTCCATTGCCTCCTCCCCTTCCCCCAGTAGATACTGTCTGAGTTCTCCAAGAGGGGGCGACGCAGAAGCAAAATCATCTTCATCTACATTAGGTACATATACCAAAGGCTTGATGGTTAAGAAATCCCCTTCACTTAACTTGTGGCAATCTTGCTCCGAGAGGACTTTCCTCAATGACTTACCTTCCTCAAGATGCTCCTTAGCCTTCTTAAGGAGAATGAGCCGGTCTTTGTTCTCCTTTGGCGTGGATTTTACGAATTTCTCAAGTTTTGTCAACCTTCGCTCAAGGATCTGTAGATCTGAGAGAATAAGCTCCAGTTCGATAATTTGTATATCACGCACCGGGTCCACCTTTCCTTCGGGATGGGCCACCTCATCTTTTTGAAAGCATCTCACAACTTCGATCAGAACATCCATACCTCTTATGCGTGAAAGAAATTCATTGCCCAGCCCTTCTCCCTTGTGAGCACCTCTCACCAGACCGGCTACATCAACAAGCTCAACTGTCGCTGGAGTTACTTCTTCCGAACCAATCAACCGAGCCAATTTCTCCAATCGATCATCAGGAACAGAAACCATCCCCACATTGGGAGAAACAGTGGTAAAGGGAAAGCTGGCCACTTGTACTTTGGTATGGGTAAGAGCGTTAAATAGGGTGGATTTGCCCGCGTTCGGCAAACCAATTATTCCCACGGAAAGACTAGCCAAAGATCATCCTCACTTCAGTCAGCATAGCTTTTTTCCAGAGTTGCCCTGAGCATATCAAGTAGCTCCAGGTAGCTTCTTAAGCCCTTTTTCTCAGCTTTAACCCTCAATTTGCCCAAAGCTCTCTCCTGGATTTGCCGGATTCTCTCCCTGCTGACTCCGTATTTTCTCCCAATCTCTCGCAAGGAATAGTTGTTTCTCTCTTCCAGTCCAAAACGAAGCCTCAGTATATCTGACTCACGCTCATCCTTAATGACTTCTTCAAGAAGCCCCTTCACCTCTTCCTTAAGCATATTCAAAGTAAGCTTATATACCGGGGGAGGAATGCTAGTGTTGGAAACAAAGTCAATCATAGGAGTATCCTTATCCTCTCCCACCAATGTATCAATGGACACAGTAACCTGGCCCACTCCCATGGTTTGTTTAATTCTCTCAGCAGGCATCTTGACCCGCTCAGCAATTTCCTCGGCAGAAGGCTGTCTGCCCAGTTCCTGCTCCAGTTCCCTGGAAGTTCTGCTGAGTCTGCGCATAAGATGAGCTATGTGGACGGGAATACGGATGCTCTGAGATTGATCGGTAATAGCTCTAGACAATGCTTGACGGATCCACCAACTTGCATAAGTGCTGAATCTCCTTCCCGATCTATGATTGAATTTGTCCACCGCTCGGGAAAGACCAATGTTACCCTCTTGGATAAGATCAGAAAAGGAAACTCCTCTCCCTGTATATTTTTTGGCAAAGCTTACTACCAGACGTAGATTGGCCTCCATCATTTTCTTTCTATTTATCTCATAAACAGATCTTGCCTTTTTCATCTCCTCCAGAATTTGCTCTGCTCTACCTCTGTCCTCTTCCGGCTTTATCTCGTCGACTTGCCCACCCATGCTCTCCAAGAAATCAGCTATCTCTCTTACCCTGTCCAAATCTCTTTCCACATCATCCAGATCTTTCTCCAAACCATCCTTTCTCTTAAACACACTCAGAAGATATGGGTTGCCCTTGATAAGTCCTGCTGCCTCCACCACCCGCCGGATGAAGTCTTGCTTGCCTTCTTGTATCTTCTTACCCAGCGCCACTTCCTGTTCCCGAGTAAGCAGCGGCGTTTTGCCTATTTCTTGTAAGTACCTGCCTATCGCACTCAAGGAGGATCCCTCGGTATCATTTCCCCACGTAGATTCACTCCTCCTTTGCCTATCCACGAATATCTCCTCTCTCCCTCTTTTTTCTGTCCAGCTTTAGACTCTTCTCTCTTTGGACAAAGTCAGGGGAGAGCACCAAATGAGCTGGATCCCCTTTTGCCTAAAAGGAAAGCTGACTTAGTCTAGCAGAAATCTCTAATCGGTCAATTTAGCGCATTGTGGCCGGGATTTCTTGACGCGGGGCGAGCATTGTGCTATATGTTAAAGGCAAGAGAGACTCTCTACCCAAGGAAGTGACGCAAAGACATCACCGTTCTAGCCAAATAGGCAATGAAAAAGACGTCAAAAAGGCAAAAACAATGGTCAGGATCGAGACGGCTCTGATGAGCGCCGCCAACAAAGAGGGAATCGTTGACTTTGCCAGGGAACTCGTCAAGATGGAAGTCCAGATTCTTTCCACGGGAGGGACAGCCCTAACCCTAAGGCAAGCAGGGCTTCCGGTAAAGGAACTGTCCGAAGAGATGGGTATTTCTCCCATGTTGGGGGGAAGAGTAAAAACTCTGCATCCTAACATTCATGCCGGTATTCTTGCCCTGAGGAATAATCCCCAGCATCTTCAAGAAATGAAGGCTCTTAACATAGATCTCATCGACATGGTAGTGGTGAATTTCTACCCGTTTGCCCAGGTAGCAAATAAAGAGGAAACTACATTGGAGCAGGCTCTCCAAAACATCGACATTGGGGGACCCACTATGCTACGCTCAGCCGCAAAGAATTTTCGCTACGTAGCGGCAGTGAGTAGTCCCGAACAATACCCTGGGATCATCAAAGAGCTCCGAGAAAACAAAGGTTCTCTCAGCATCTGGACACGTCGTGATTTGGCCAGGCGGGTTTTCCGATCCACCGCCTGCTATGACGAGTTTATAGCCAATTACCTGGGAGACGAACAAAAGGAAAGGTTCCCCGAGGTAGTAAATCTCAATCTTGGAAAAGTAGAGGACTTGCGATACGGAGAAAATCCGCACCAAAGGGCGGCCCTTTACCTGGATTCTGCCAGAGGAGAAGTATCCACTTCCTCATCTTGGCAGATATCCGGAAAGAAGCCCTCTTTCAATAATTTGTTGGATCTAGATGCCGCTCTAAGAATAGTCAGGGAATTTGCCCAGCCCGCGGCGGTAGTAATAAAACATACTAATCCTTGCGGGCTTGGCTGCGCCTCCTCTCTACCAGAAGCCTACCGCAAAGCCCTCAGCGGAGATCCTGTCTCTGCCTTTGGTTCAATTGTAGGGCTGAACAGGGTCCTAGACAGAGCTACGGCTCTGAAAATAGCTTCTCACAGTAGCTTCATTGAGGGAATAATCGCTCCTGGTTACCAACAGGAAGCCCTTCAGGTTTTGAGGACCAAGCAAAAATGGGGGAAAAATGTCTGTATTCTAAAGACCGGGGCCTTTTCTACTCCACCAAAAGAAAGATGGAATATGAAAACAGTGGAACAGGGGTATCTTTTGCAGGAGGAGGATAGGGAGACATATCTTCCGGCCCAGCTAAAAACAGTGAGCCAGAGAAGACCTTCCTCCCAAGAGGAACAAGACCTTCTGTTTGCCTGGAAAGTCTCGAAATGGGTAAAATCTAATGCCATTGTTTTGGCCAAAAATAGGGCTGTAGTAGGAGTGGGCGCCGGCCAAATGAGCAGAATAGACTCCACCCTCATCGCTATTCGAAAAGCCGCCGTAAGAGCAAAAGACACGGTTTTGGCCTCAGATGCCTTCATTCCCTTCCCCGACGTAGTTGAGGCAGCGGGGAAAGCAGGAATAACTGCCATAATCCAGCCAGGAGGAGCTTC
>JAUWAK010000160.1 GCA_030602105.1 Candidatus Aerophobota bacterium
GGTAAGGCCTACCGCCAGGAGCTTTCCGAATCTGTCAGGTGCTCTTCTGGCAATCATGAGTCCGCGAAGCGCCATAGCGAAAAACAGGGCAACAATGAGGGTGGCTCCAATGAACCCAAATTCTTCGCCAATGACAGCAAAGATAGAATCAGTGTGAGGAGTAGGAAGGTAGAAGAGTTTCTCCTTCCCTCTTCCCGGTCCCAAACCCCAGAGCCCTCCCGACCCCAGAGCGATTTTGAAGTGCAGAGGCTGAAAAGCCGCACCCTGAGGATCTGACTCCGGGCTAAAGAATGCCATTATTCTGTCCTTGCGGTAGCCTACCTCAAGAATGGAAAAGCAAACCGGAATAAGAGCCAGGATCAAAGCGTAGATCATATGAGAAATTCGGGCGCCACCGGCAAAAAGAACAACAAAAGCAATTGTGGCAATGATGATGGCGGAACCTAGGTCCGGCTCCATGACTACCATAATGGAAATAGCCCCCAGGATAATGAAGTAGGGAAGAAATCCGTTCACGAAATTTTCCATCCTTTCTCTTTTTCTCACCAGGGAAGAGGCAAGGTAAATAACCAGGGCGAGTTTAACTATCTCGCTGGGTTGAAAATGAATGAATCCAAGCCCCACAGAGTCCAAAGTTATCCAGCGCTGGGCTCCATTTGGTCCGACTCCCAGCTGGGGCAGGAAAACTAGTGCCAAGAGTCCCACACTCAGCAAAAGTAAGGGTACACCCACCTTCTCGTACCTTCGATAATTGAACCTGGTCCCCATCCAGAGGAAAACCAAACCCAGGCCTGCCCATATTAGCTGACGCTTGAGGAAGAAATAAGGGTCACCTTTGCGCAGGTAAGCGTAAGCACTGCTGGCACTGAATAGAACCATGAGCCCCACAGCTAGAAGAGAAATAGTAATAATGACGAGAGGATAATCAATGCTAGTTTTGCTTTCCATATTCCTCCCTCAGTTTCTCCACCTCTCTTTTGAAGACGTCGCCTCTTTCTTCAAAACTCTTGAACTCATCAAAGCTAGTGCATCCGGGAGAAAGAAGAACAGAATCTCCCGCCTTGGCCTCACCAAAGGCCAACCTTACCGCATCAGGAAGTTTATCAGCCTTTCGCATAGGACAGATACCGGAAAGCTCCTCTTCTATTCTTTCTTTAGCCTCACCAATGAGGATAAGCTCCCTTACCTTCTCCTTGATGAGAGGCCGCAGAATGGAAAAGTTGGCTCCTTTATCTCTCCCTCCCATAATCAAAATGAGGGGCCCTGTTACTCCCTCAAGACATTTCTTTACCGCTCCCTCATTGGTACCCTTGGAATCGTTGATGAACCGAATTCCCCTTACCTCCCCCAGTTCCTCGGCTCTATGGGGAAGCCCTTCAAATTCTTCTAAAACGTCCTGGATAAGGGCGGGATTTATCCCGTAAAGAGAGGATATGGCGACAGCCGAGAGTATGTTTTCTATGTTGTGGGAACCGGGAAAGATGATCCGGGACAGGGAGATGATTTCCTCTTCTCTGTCAAATCTGGCCATGATTCTACCCTTGCGAAGAAAAACTCCCAAATCCGGTTCATCCTTCTGGCTGATGAATACTGCCGTCGCTCTCACCTTTTTCTCGAGGGACCAGACCAGGGGGTCGTCTTTATTCAAAATGGTGAAGTCCCCCTTAGTCTGGTTGAGAAAGATTCTACCCTTAAGATGAGCGTATTGAGTGAGATTGTGGTGGCGATCAAGATGATCGGGGGTGATATTGAGAATGCAGGAAATAAAAGGATGAAATTTCTCAACAGTTTCTAATTGAAAACTACTGACCTCCACCACCAGGATGGAGCACTTTTTTTGCACGGCTGCAGCGAGAGACATCCCAATATTTCCCGCTACTTCAACATCGCTTCTAGCCCTCTTAAGAATATGCCCGGTAAGGAATGTAGTAGTAGTCTTACCATTGGTCCCCGTAATAGCCACCATAGAGGCATTTTTAGCGAAGCGGGAGGCAAGTTCCAGCTCTCCCATTATGGAGACACCTTTGTCTTTAGCCCTCTGAAGAAGGGGAATATCCAGGGAGACGCCAGGAGAGGGAACAACTAGATCCCGGTGATCAAGAAGATGCAAGGGATGGGGACCAAGATAAACCTTCATTCCTCGCCTTCTCAGCTTTTTTGCCTTAGCTCGCATCTCGGGAGCATCCTTTATCTCCCCTATGACAACCTCGGCCCCTTCTTTTCCTAACAGATCTATTATCCCCATTCCGCTAATGCCCATACCCAGGACCAAAACTCTCTTACCTTTGAGGTTCATCCTCTCTTACTCACCAGATCACACCTAGAAGCCCAGCACCAGCAAAAAAAAGACCCAGGACCCAGAAGCGCCTAACAATGCTGGATTCCTTCATCCCTTTGAGTTCATAATGGTGATGCAGAGGACTCATCTTCCAGATTCTCTTGCCAGTGGTTTGGAAGGAAAGAACCTGGAGAAATACCGACAGCGCCTCCACCACAAAGACTCCTCCGATAAGAACCAGGAG
>JAUWAK010000058.1 GCA_030602105.1 Candidatus Aerophobota bacterium
GGGGATGACCCTCAGTTTTGTATACGTATATGGTCTCGAGATTGAGAGGAAGGTAGGTCTCCTCTTAGCAGACAACTTAAGACAGATCGGATTTGACGTCGAAATCCGGAGCGAGCCCTGGGGCACAATTACTGATTTGGCCACAAAGCCTGAGGCTACACCCCACTTTACCGCCATCTACCATACAGCAAAGTATCCCTCACCGGATAGCCACACCTACTTGATATTCAACCCAAAAGCCTGGGGTAACTATATCTCCATGAGCTGGTATGAGAATCCCGTAGTGACCTATCTGGCAGATAAGGCAAGGACCACGGTAGATACGCAGGAGCGGTATCGGCTTTATGGTGAGGTGCAGAGGATCGGGGCTGAGGAAGCTGCAGCCTTATTCGTCGCCAACCCCGTTCTCAGGAGAGCCTTCAGAGATCGTGTGAAAGGATACAGATATCCAGGCATTCTCGGATATGACCTGGTCTTCTACAACCTCAGGATCGAGAAGTAGCATAGTTAGGGCCCTCGGCGTTCGCCGGGGGCCCTAACCAGATCATGTTTGGTAGGTATCTGGTAAAGGTTACTCTATATGTTTGGTAGGTATCTTGCAAAAAGATTACCCTATATGATGCTGGTGCTATTCGGCATCTCCTTACTCATCTTCTTTCTTGCCAGGGTGATGCCGGGAGATCCCGCTCGGCTTGCTCTAGGACCGGAAGCTACCCAAGAACAGGTCCAAGCTCTAAGGCATAGACTCGGGCTGGATCAGCCCTTATACACCCAGTATTATGTTTTCGTCAAAGGTCTGCTTAAGGGAGAACTTGGCATGTCTCTGGTCACCAAAAGGGATGTCTCCAAAGACCTGATCCAGAGGCTCCCGGCCACCCTTGAACTGGTAGCTGTAGCTATGACAATAGCTATCCTGGGTGGGATCCCCCTGGGTATGCTCTCGGCCTTGCATAAGGACCGAACAATAGATCAACTTAGCAGAGTATTTGCTTTTGCCGGAGTCTCGTTCCCGCGGTTTTGGATCGGGATCATGTTCCAGATCGGGATCGCCTATACCCTTGGCTTGCTCCCTATCACCGGAAGAATAAGTGGAGATCCTCCGGCGCATATGACCGGCCTCTATCTGCTGGACAGCGTGCTTACCAGGGACCTGGCGGCATTCATGGATAGTTTCAAGCATATGGTGCTTCCGGCAGTCACCCTTTCCCTCTCGCCGTTAGCTCAAATTACCAGATTAATAAGAGCAAGTATGATTGAGGAGTTAAGGAAGGATTACACTATAGTAAGCAGAACCATCGGGATGCCGGAGAACTTAAACATATACAAATATATGCTCAAAAATGCATTTACAGCTACACTGACTGTAATTGGCCTCTTAGTCGGATGGTTGATAGGGAACGCATTCATTGTTGAGCAGGTCTTCTCCTGGCCAGGGATGGCCCGCTACGGGGTAAATTCTGTACTGCGCAATGATTTCAACGCCGTGGTCGGCGTCACTTTAGTCATCGGCGTGGGATATGTTTTTATTAATTTCATAGTGGATCTACTCTACGGATATTTGGACCCACGCATCAGGTTGAAGAAGTAGAGGGATAAGCATGGAACAAGTCTTGAGGAGGAAAGAGAAGGGGAATCTTGCAAGAGCTTTCTATCGTTTCAAGAAGAATCCTCTTTCCTTGATTGGCCTCGGCATAATCCTTACGATGGTTTTAATAGCGATCTTCGCCCCGTTTATAGCACCATACCCGGGCGACGCTGGAGGTGCAGTTCACTTCAAGGAGATGTTCCAATCCCCTAGTTGGAAGCACTCTTTTGGTACTGATGAGGTGGGAAGAGATGTGTTGAGCAGAATCATCTTCGGATCAAGAATCTCCCTCACGCTAGGGATAGTAGTCCTATCTGTTGCGGTAGGGGTAGGAATCCCCTTGGGGCTATTCGCTGGCTATTTCGGAGGCAAGGTAGAGACCGTCATCATGAGGATAACGGATATTTTCTTGTCTATTCCCCCGTTGGTCTTAGCCTTGGTAGTGACCGCAGTGCTGGAACGTAACCTTCAGAACAGCATGTTTGCCATCGCCTTCACCTGGTGGCCCTGGTATGCCCGATTAGCGTATGGGCAGACACTTTCAAAAAAGGAAGAGGATTTCGTGGAGGTAAGCGAATCACTGGGGGCTTCTCGTCTGTATATCATCTTCGGCGAGATTCTACCCAATATGACCTCCCCCCTTTTAGTTAAGATAACCCTGGATATGGGATACGCCATCTTAGCTGGAGCTGCTTTAGGGTTCTTAGGCCTGGGAGCTCAGCCCCCTACTCCCGAATGGGGCACCCTGGTCAGCCTCGGCCGCATCCACTTGCCTAAGATGTGGTGGCTATCAACTTTCTCAGGATTAGCCATATTTGTAACGGTATTGGGCTTCAATCTATTAGGAGACGGTCTTAGAGACTTCTTCGACGTTGAGGTGGACTAGGGATGGGGGTACGGAATACTATTCTAAACATTGAGGGGTTGAAGGTTCACTTCGACACTCTGGACGGGACGTCGAGGGTATTGGATGGTGTTGAGCTCTCAGTTCGGGAGGGCGAGGTTGTCGGTCTTGTGGGGGAGACTGGCTGCGGGAAGAGCATCACGGCTAAGACTATACTGCGATCTTTGCCCGTGCCGCCGGGCAGGATTATCGAGGGGGAGATCCTCTTCTTAGGAGATAACTTACTAGAACTGAGCAGGGAAGAGGGACATCAAGTGATGAGCAAGAAGATGTCCTATATTCCCCAGGACCCAATGACCTCTCTCAACCCTGTCTTCAGCGTGGGAGAGGAGATGGGCGACCTGATCAGGTGGCACGGCAGGCGGAGGCTTGGCCCATTGGAGCTCATGGGGCTGCGGAGGAAGCATGATAACTCCATCGCAAAGGCTGTTGAACTGCTGGATCGGGTCAAGATACCTGCCCCCAGGGAAATCATTAGGAGATATCCGGTTGAGCTAAGCGGGGGGATGCGGCAGCGAGTATTGATAGCCATGGCCTTGATCGGCTATTCCTCCCTGCTAATTGCTGATGAACCCACAACCGCATTGGATGTGACCATCCAGAAGGGGATCCTTGAACTGATAGAGGAGAAGGTGAAAGAAGAGGAGCTCTCCGTTCTTTATATCACGCATAACCTGGGGGTGGCCAGGAGGCTTTGTGACAGAATCTACGTGATGTACGCCGGGACCATTGCCGAGACCGCTAAAACTCAGGACCTGTTGGACAATCCAAAGCATCCCTATACCTCGGGCCTGATCAGCTCTATTCCGAAGCTTACCGGTGATGAATTCAAGGGAATAGATGGCAGGATACCTGACTATATTGATCCGCCCTCTGGTTGCCGGTTTCATCCCAGATGTCCTGAGGTAATGGAGATTTGCGAACAGGAAAAGCCTGAATTGGTCAAGGTTGGAGGGGGTCGTTTGGTTGCATGTCACCTCTTCTCCACCGGAGGTGAGAGTTGAACCAGTTGCTGATGAAGACAGAGGGGTTATGTAAATACTTCTTCAGGGATAGCGGTTTTTTGGGGAGAGAGCAAAAGGTGATCAAGGCGGTCGATACCGCCGATCTAGAGGTCAAGCATGGAGAGACCCTGGCCTTGGTGGGAGAGTCCGGGTCGGGTAAGACAACCCTGGGCAAGACCATGATCAGGATCTATAAGCCGACCAAGGGGAAGATCTGGTTCGAAGGAGATGAAATCTGCTCTGTTGAGGGGGACAGGTTAAGACACTATCGGCGCTACATGCAAATGGTCTTCCAGGATCCCACCTCCGCGCTGAACCCCAGGAAAACTGTGCTGGATATCATCTCGCTCCCATTGAGGATCTATCAGGACCTATCGCGAGCAGAGCGCCGACAGAGGGTGAAAGAGTTGCTGGAGATGGTCGAGCTTCCGGGAGACTTCTTATATCGGTACCCTCATGCCTTAAGCGGGGGAGAGAAGCAGCGAGTGGGGATAGCTAGGGCCCTGGCCTTGAATCCGAAGCTCATCGTCCTGGATGAGCCGACCTCGGCCCTGGATGTATCTGTCCAGGCGAAGATACTGGCGCTCTTGCAGCGACTGCGAAGAGAGTTTCAGCTGACGTATATCTATATCAGTCATGACCTTAGCGTGGTCAAGAATACTTCGGACAGGACGGTGGTAATGTACCTGGGCCAGATCATGGAAAGCGCTCTTACCGATGATCTCTTCAAGAGCCCGCTTCATCCTTACACCCGAGCCCTTCTCTCAGCGATACCAATAATATCGGCTGAAGAGCAGGAGGTGATCCCGGAGGAGATAACTCTGGTCGGGGAGATTCCATCTCCATTGGAGGTGCCACCAGGCTGCAATTTCGTCTCGCGATGCCAGGAGAAGATGCCGATATGTGAGACGGATGAGCCCCCATTGGCCAAAGTTGGGAATGATCATTATGTCTGGTGCCACCGGTATTTATGAAACTTCTCAATGGCTAAGAAAGGATGGGAATGTAAAATGCCCTCAAAGATAGGGATAGTGACAATTGGTCAATCTCCAAGAATAGATGTGATCCCCGAAATCAAGGAGCTTATCTGCGGCGATATAGAGATTGTAGAAAAGGGAGCTTTAGATGGGCTCACCCTGAAAGAGATCCAAAGGTTTGAACCTAGAGAAGATGATGAGATTCTCGTAACAAGGATGCGGAATGGAACTGAGGTAACCATTGGACAAAGCTTCATCTTATCGAAGTTGCAGGAGAAGATCTTGGAGCTGGACAAGGAGGATGTAACCCTGATCGCGCTGCTCTGCTCGGGAGAATTTACTCGCCTACAGTCGGAGAAGCCCTTAATAATGCCGGATAAGCTTTTATCTGGAGTCCTCTCCTCACTTGTTGTTAATAAACGTAAGTTGGGGTTGATGGTCCCTTCGGAGGGGCAGGTAAATCATTTGATGAAGGTCTTTCAGGATCTTGGCTTTGAGGTGATTGGCGTTGGGGTCTCACCATACAAGAATGATATAGGAGCGATAGGTGAAGCTGCCAGTAAGCTGAAGGAAGCAGGGATTGATCTCATTGTGATGGATTGCTTCGGATATAACCTGCAGATGAAGGATAGGGTGAGAGAAGTAACGGGGAAGCCGGTCCTATTGGTGAGGTCTCTATTAGCCGGGCTTATAGAGGAGCTCATCACCTGAGGGAAGTGAGATGAGGTTAAGAGGCAGCGTGCTGACAGCAGTTAAAGATTGCATGAAGGCCAAAGGAGGAGGTAGCTAGTGAAATACGACTGGGAGCTAAAGAAAGTGGCAAAGACCGTGATCGGGGAGATGGTCAACCTTAGGGAGGGCGAGAATATCCTGATTTACGCCGACACAGCGGCGGATAAGCAGGTGGTAGATAGCATCGCCGAGGCCGCCCACCTCGCCGGGGGTGTAGTCTGCCTGTTTTGGTATGAGACCAGGCCGGAGGTCGGCATTGAACCGCCCAAACCACTGGCCGCGGCAATGAAGGCCTCAGATGTGGTCATTGAGCTTGCTGAGAAGTACCTCATTCATACCAGATCGTACCATGAGGCCCTCAGGGCCGGTTCCAGAAACCTTTGCCTAACCGGGATGACCCCGGAGATGATGGTGCGATGCATCGGCAACATAGACTATCCCAGGATGGTCGAATTGGGTGATGCTTTAGCGAAGCTCCTACAGGAAGGCGATAAGATGCGGATCACTACCCCGGCTGGAACTGACCTGACTTCGCAGATCGGGGATCGCCCCGTATTTCATAATTCAGGAATAATTTCTAAACCCGGCCAGCAGAGCTTTCTAGGAGGGCAGGTCTCCTGGGCCCCGATCGAGGAAAGCATCAATGGGACTATGGTCTTCGACGGTTCCCTCTGGCCCCCTGAAGAGCTTGGTCTACTCAAAATGCCTATGGTATTTGAGATAGAAAAGGGGGAAATAAAGAATATCAAAGGGAATAATGAGGCGAAGGTATTGGAAAAGTGGCTCAGGAGTTTTGATGACCCAAATATGTTCAAAATCGCTCACTTCTCATACGGCTTCAATCCAGGGGCCAGGCTCAGCGGTACGATCCTCGAGGACGAGAGGATTTTCGGCTGCGTTGAGATGGGCATAGGTTCCCAAAGGCCTAGATTCAGGGGCACAGTGGGCTCGGCAAAAGCGCATACTGACGGGGTGATGCTCAATCCCACGGTGACATTGGATGGAGAGGTGATAGAGAGGGATGGCGAGTTTATACATTCCAAATTAATCAAGATAAAGGAGCAACTGTAAATTTCAACTCCAGGCATCACTGTACTCCTCAGGATCATCGGGCCTCGAGGGAAACAAAATGCGATTTGGAGCCCACGTTTCCATTGCCGGGGGGATAAGCGCCGCTCTTGAGAGAGCCAGGGATCTTCATATCAGGGTTTTCCAGATTTTTTCTCGAAGTCCTCGAGGTAAGGGAAGAATACTCTCAGAAAAAGAGATAAAAAACTTCCGGCAAAGGTATCAAGAGCTAGCCTTTCACAATTTTTGCCTCCACAGCCCTTACTATATCAATTTAGCATCGTCCAATCCTAAAGTCTGGCACTATTCCATTTCCTGTCTTGTAGAAGATCTCAAACTGACGGAGCTTCTGGGGGCCAAGTACCTGGTGGTGCACACAGGCAATCATGGGGGAGAGGGAGTGGAGGAAGGAACAAAAAGAGTAGCCAAGGCTTTAAGGCGAATCTTTAGTGAGGCTCCTTCCCACACTTCTCTTCTCCTGGAGAATACGGCAGGTCAGGGTACAGCCATAGGGTGCAGATGGGAGGAGCTAGCCTCTATAATCCACAGTTCCGGAGTAGAGGAGAGATTGGGGACTTGCGTGGATACCTGTCATGCTTTTGCTTGCGGCTATGATATAAGGACGAGAGAGAAGGTAGATGAAACTTTAGAGCGATTTGACCGAATCATAGGCCTTGCCAGATTAAAGCTTCTGCATGGGAACGACTCCAAAGGAGCTTTGGGATCCCGTATTGATAGGCATGAGGACATCGGCAGGGGGAGGATAGGATTGGCTGGCTTTCAGGCATTGGTGAATCATCC
>JAUWAK010000062.1 GCA_030602105.1 Candidatus Aerophobota bacterium
AGCCTTACAGAATCCAAAGGCCCCGAAAGAGGTGAGCTGTTCAAATACCTTTTCTGCTATTTTTTTGTCTACTCCCTTTTTTTGACAGCCAGAGATAAAATCTTCTCTTAATTTCTCTTTTTCTTCTTGATTGATCTTTTGCGTCATTGAGCGGCGGAGAAGATCTGCCTGACCCAGGGAAAACCCGGCTAATCTTTGAGCTATTCTCAAGACCTGCTCATGGAAGATAATCACTCCATAGGTTTCCTTTAGAATGGGCTCCAAGGTTGGATGAAGGAATCTTACCTTTTCTTTCCCATGCCGTCTTTTTAAGAAAGGAGCAATCATATCAGCCTGCATAGGTCCGGGGCGAAATAAAGAAATATTAGCAATAATATCACTGAAGTTGGTGGGTTGCAGTTTTCCTAGAAGTTGTCTCATGCCCGGGCTCTCCAGTTGAAAACAGCCTACCGTTTTGGTGGATCGTAGAAGTTCATAAACCTTCTCATCATCAAAAGGGATTTTTTCAAGATCTAATCTTATCCCCTTAGCTCTTATATGTTCCACCGCTTCACTAACAGCTCCGAGCATTCTTAAGGATAAAAGATCGGTCTTTATAAGACCTAATCTTTCAAGATCATCTTTATCATACTGAGCTAAAGAGAACCCCTTGGCTGATTTTTGAAGAGGCACCACGTTGCTTATAGGTTCATTGGAGATAACCACTCCCCCTAAATGACTGGATAGATGTCTAGGAAATCCATTCACTCCCTCAGAGATATCTATAAGCTCGCCATAACTCTTTTCCCTCAGCTCGCTTTCTTTAAGTTCTGGGAGGGAGTGAAGCGCAGGCCTGATTTTATCTGCTCCAAAGTAGGGAAGGGTGTCGGTTAGGCTCTTTATCTTCTCATAACTCAGTCCAAAGGATCTTGCCATCTCTCTTATTGCCCCTCGTGCCCGAAAGGTAGGAACGGTAGCTACTAGGGCTGCCTTGCCTGAGTATTTTCTTAAAACATATTCGATTACCTCATCCCTTCTTCTGGAATCAAAGTCAAGGTCAATATCAGGTAAATCAAGCCTTTCAGGATTAAGGAACCTTTCAAAGAGAAGATTGTGTTTTATGGGATCAATATCAGAGATACCTAATAGATACACTACCAAACTGCCAGATGCAGAGCCCCGAGCCGAGCATCTTATTCCTTTATTTTTAGCGAATGCTACAATATCTTTTACCAAAAGAAAATAGGAAGAAAAACCCTTTCGCCGGATAACCTCGATCTCCCTTAAAGCATTTGAGCTTACCCGCCTGTCCCGATGAGGGTACTTCTGGGGAAAACTCTTAAGGCACTCCTTTAAGAGGTACTCATCCGCCTTCTCACCTTTAGGAAGAGAAAAGGAGGGGGAAAGAATTTTCCCTAAATCAAGCTCGAGATTGCATTCCTCAGCTACTAGAGAGCTGCTAATTATTGCTGCAGGATACCTTGTAAATAGGCGAGCCATCTGCAAGGGCGTTTTCAGGTAATATTCCTGGTTTGATGTTGACCGGATAGTCCGGTGATGTACTATCTGGCTCGCTTTGACTAATGCCTGGTGAAGATGATAATCTTTCTTTTTGGCGTAATGAACGTCATTGGTGGCAACTACCAAAAGTCCTAGCTCACAAGCTAAATCAAAGAGAGCTTCATTCAGGACCCTGTCCTGAGGAAGAAGATGATTCTGAAGTTCTATTAAAAAGCGATCTTTGCCAAAGATATCTAAATATTTCCCAATCCTCTTCTTAGCGAGACGGGGTCTTCCTAGAAGAATGCAGGCTGCAAGCTCTCCCTTTGGGCCAGAAAGAGCAAAAAGATCTTTAGAGTATTTTTCCAGGATATTGATATCGAGAATAGGCTCATCGTCGGAGGATAAGTGCATCTTGCTAATCAGGTGGCAAAGATTGGAATAGCCCCTTTTATTCTTAGCAATGAGGATAAGATGGTAACCAGAGCTAAGTTTTAATTCTACCCCAATGATGGGTTTAATCCCTTCCTTTTTTGCTGCCTCATAGAATCTGATGGCTCCGTATAGGCCATCTTTATCGGTGATGGCAAGGGATGTCATTCTCCTTCTTTTAGCTTCCAAAATAAGATCATCAATATGAGAGGCTCCATCACCAAAGGTGAAATTAGAGTGAACATGAAGATGGCAAAAGCTCATTTCTTAACTCTTAAGACCAACATCACCTTACCTAGAATTTTAAACTCATCATCCCCATTCAAGATAATGTCCTCAAAATCTGGATTGGCAGATCTTAAGACTATTCTGTTGCCTTCCGAAGAAAAATACTTTACTGTCGCATCATCCTGAATGAGAGCAGCAACAATCTCTCCCTTTTCTGCGGTGGGCTGGGGTCTTACCAAAACGTAATCACCGTCAAGGATTCCAGCCTCCTTCATACTGTCTCCTTCAACCTTTAGGAGGTAGGTATCCTTCCAGGGAGCTAAATCCTTATCCAATGTTAAGGTCCTCTCGATGTTCTCCTCGGCTAGTATAGGTTTTCCCGCAGCTATGGTGCCTATAACGGGAACATTTCTTCCTCGGGAAAAACCTTCAATCTCCAAAGTTCTTGCACCGGATGATCTTTTGATGTACCCTTTTTTCTCCAGAGCTTGAAAGTGTTTTTCTACCCCTTTAGTCCATTTTACCCCAAGATTTTGAGCAACTTCTCTCACAGTGGGAGGATATCCTTTCTCGGATACATGCTCTTTTAAGAAATCTAGAACCTGCCTCTGCCTTTCGGTAAGAGCATTTCTCATTTTAGCTCTCCTTTGGTAGACATTTGTCTACCCTATTGTATAAAATAGTAGTGAGGTGTCAATCCCCCCAAAGAAACTATACTACTCTTCCATGAAGAGAAGATATACCAAAACAAATCCTAAAGGGACTCTCACTCAGGCAGAAGATAAGCTATTTTACCTTCTATATCCCCCAAACTTAACCAAAAGTGAATTTCGTATATAATTGAGCTATTCGAAAATCCCTGTCCAATAACTTTTCTTAAAAGGAAATATCCAAGAGAGGAAAAAATGCTACGTTCTTGGATTTTTGCAGTATTAATCACCTTCCTTATCTCCCTCTCAGCTTATGCTTCAGACTTAAATGAAGAACTGCTGGATGCAGCCTTGAATGGGCGAACATCCGAGGTCTTGACCCTGTTGGATGCCGGAGCTGAGGTGAATGCAAAAGATCCTCTTGGACGGACAGCCCTCCTCTTGGCGATAGCGAGTGGTCATGTCGACACAGTACAAGCCTTAGTGAACGCAGGAGCTAGCGTAAATGTAAAGGATTGGGATGGTTCGACAGTCCTGATGCAGGCGGCATATGGGGAGCATTCCCAAATCGTTCAGGCTTTGCTTGAGACAGGTGCCGATGTAAACATGAGAAGCCCTCGCGGTTCAACAGCCCTGATATATGCAGCACGTAAGGGTCGTACAGAAAATGTACAAATCTTACTAGATTCGGGTGCTGAAGTGGATGCAGCATGTGAGGATGGCTCGACAGCTTTGCTGGAGGCAGCATCTCTCGGACATACTGAAACTGCTAGAGTCTTACTGGAGGCAGGTGCTAATGTTAATTGGAGAGGCGAGAATGGGTCGACAGCTCTGATGAGGGCAGCAGAAATAGGAATGACTGAACTAGTGCAAATTTTGTTGAATGCAGGAGCAGACGTAAATCTAAGAGATTTAGATAGTAGGACAGCTCTAATGCGGGCAAAAAGTCTCCCTGAAATAATTGATTTACTCAAAAAGGCTGAGAGGATGAAATTTGAGTGGTTTCAGACGGGAAATACACTCTCCATAACTTCTCTCCAGTTCAAGCAGTCAAGTGAACTCGAAGACAACCGCCTTGGACAAATGGCGAGCCTTAAAGGAGACATTTCCACCGGGCAGGACGTGCATTATTTCGTTAATCAAAATACCACTTTGGGGTTGAAGCGGGCTCGCTTGTCCATTGATTGGTTTGATTGGGGTGAGGTAGACTGGAGTAAGGAGGAATATTCCAAATATTCCATCGAACCTAACCATGACAAAGCCATAACAGGTTTGGTGAACAATGATATAAAGATAACGTACACTTTAGTCTTTTGGGACGTAGAAAGCTCTGGCAAAGAAGAGGAAGAAGGCTACTCAAGGTTTAAGACAGAAGATGAGATACAACGTTATCTTGATTATGCGCAATTCATAGTTAGTCATTTCAAAGGCAAAATAGAATACTATGAAATACTAAATGAACCAATTACTGGTTCAGGTACTCAACAATCTGTAGAAGTAGCTGATTACATAAACTTAGTTAAACGAGTTGTGCCTGCCATCCGCCAAGAAGATTCAGAAACCAAAATTGTAATTGGAGCTATTGGTACTTTGTCCTGGCCAGACGACTACGATTACTTGCTGAACATCCTAAACTCAGAGGTAATGCCTTTGGTGGACGGTATTTCTTTTCATCCCATGCATGGTGTCTCGCCGGACTATGAGCTCAAGGATGATTATTATCAATATCCATATGTCGTGCAAGAGATTAAAGATGTGGCTTCTTCTCATGGTTTTAAGGGGGAATACTTTGCTGATGAACTGGTTTGGCGTACCCCAGAAATTTTCCTCGAGAGTGAGCCTTGGTTGTATAGTAAAATTGTAGCTGCAAAATATTATGCTAGAGGTATTATCATTAATCTAGGTCTAGACCTCAATACAGGACTAGCCTTGGAATCACTTGAAGAATTACCGCTTATGGTGAAAACAATTCGAAACCTATGCACTGTCATGGCTGGAGCTAAGCCAATAACCCTATCCATAGAGATAGAAAGTGAGGCAACGAACATAAGCAATTATTGTTTTTCTTTGTCAAATGGCGATAAGCTCATTGCCTTATGGACGGACGGCGTGGCTGTTGATGAAGATCCTGGCGTGAACGCTAATTTAACTCTTGATGGCTTTACCACCCAGAATGTGATGAGCATTGATGTCCTAGAAGGCTATCAACAGCCCATGATAACAAGCGCCCAAAACGGAAACTTGGTCATCCAAAACCTCATAGTTAGAGATTACCCTCTGATACTTCACTTCACTAAACCCAGCGCACATTAGCTGACTGGGTTGAAAATAAGATTTCTCAGTGGGGCTCCATGAATAGAGCCGCAGCAACACACAGTGATACCTTCTGAGGCAGATGTTTGAGGAGGTAACAGAATAAATGGCACATGTTGCGAGTTCAGAAAAAGCGGCAAAGGGCGTGGAGTTGCCGGAATCCGTAGGGTGGAAAAAAAGCTGGCAAGGTACAGGCACTTCAACAGTTCACATTGCCCAAGCGGACACGGAGTTGCTTGAGCTGCTGTATATGTTTAGGGGACGAGCAGACGTGCTGCGGTTTTTGGGAAGATGTCCGTTTCTTGTCCCTCTGCTTCTAGAAGCGTATATTCAGATTGGAGGTTACTTTCCGCTTTCGCCGGTCTTTCTTGAGGTCGTGACCGATCCGGAAGGAGCCGGAGAGAATCAATTGGTGATGTCCATCGCCGGGGACTTTTCCTCAGATGAGGCTCTCGCACAGCTCGATGAATTCGATGAGGACTGGTGGCTGGACGTCCTAGGCCGGACACAAAGAAAGCTTTGTATCGATGTAGAGTTCCAATGAGTTTCAACTGGTCCGAATACTTCCAGCTAGCGCGAGAACTGGCTGATAAGAGCAAAAAACCGAGGAGGATTGGTGTCAAGACTGAGGTAGCCAAGCAAAACATGGGGCAACATGAGCAGTACCAGAAGCGAGAAGCCCGACGTCCCGTTAGTCCATGAGGTATCCACCGTTCACGTCCAGGATCTCTCCGGTGATGAAGCTTGCCTCGTCGGAAGCGAGGAAGAGAACAGCGGCGGCTACCTCCTCGGGGCGACCCAGCCGTTTCAAAGGAATTTGTGACATGAGCTGTCTTCTCTTTTCTTGAGACCACTCAGCGCTCATCTCGGTTTCAACGGCATGGGGAGCAACTGCGTTGACACAGATACCATATTCTGCCAGCTCTCTTGCCATTGATTTTGTAAGCGCATTTATCGCTCCTTTTGAGGACCCATAGCTTGGGGCTGAGGCGATATCGCCTACTTTTCCGGCGATGGAGGAAACATTCACTATCTTGCCGCAGCCCTGCTTTTTCATAATAGGAATGACCGCCTTTGAGCAGTTATAAGTGCCCCTGAGATTCACAGCTATGACTCTATCCCAGTCCTCGTAGGAGTGATCCTCTGTGGATCCTCTTTTGATAATCCCAGCATTATTAACCAGAATATCTATCCTCGCAAAGTTGGAATAGACCCTGTTTACCATTTCCTCAACTTCCTTCTCATTTGAAACATCAGCTTTCACTGCAAGAGCTTTCTTCCCTTTCGATTTTGCCTCGTGAACAATCTCCTCTGCCCTCTCAAGATTAACGTCATTGATAGCTACCGCTGCGCCTTCCTGAAGGAATCTCTGGGCAATAGCTTTTCCTATTCCCCGTGCGGCTCCTGTCACTATGGTGACTTTATTCTTTAGTCTCATGGTGATGCCCCTTTATTCTTGGTTTTGAATCACCCCTTGACGGCCCCGCCGGTGAGTCCCTTTATCAGGTAATTCTGCAGCTAACCGCTAAATAACCCTACCTTCTCTCTTCGCTTTAGCGTCTAAGGCACGTCCAATTGCACTACCTAGAAATATACCGAGTACCACTGCAAGACCATTGTATGATGTATCAAATGCTGCACTAGCCCCTGCCCCAACTCCCG
>JAUWAK010000106.1 GCA_030602105.1 Candidatus Aerophobota bacterium
AACGCCTACTCTATCATCGAAGATCCGATGACCAGTTGCGTTGTAGGAAAAACAGAGCTCATAATCGAGGGAAAACTAACTAAGATAGATGAATTTATCGATGAAAATTATGGGGGTGAAGACTATACTCAATCCTCGGCCTTGACGCTTCGCGAAGGGCTAGCTGAAGAGGAACCTATTGTTGCTCTGCAGCGTTTTGCTGCTCCTGATAATTTGATTTACCTGAAGACAAAAACGGGAGTAGAGTTAGTGCTTACACCTAATCATGAAATAGCTGTAGATAAACAGGAAGGAATACAGTGGATTCGGGCTGATCAGGTCAATGCTGGTGATCGTTTGATTTCCCTGGCAAATCTTGATTTACCCTCAGAACTTCCAGATATCATCGATCTTTTGCCTGATGATTTTCGAGTCGCTGATCAAGATTTAATCGCCGATATCAAAAAAAGACTAGCTTCCAAATATGGTTCGCTAGGTAAAGCCTTTCGACAGCTTCACATAAAACCTCTTCTCCAAGTGAAGTCAATAAACCTCAGGGATCTAAAAACAGTGGCTTCTTGTCTTCAAGAGGATTGGCAAGAAATTAAAAAGTCAGTTAGAACTGTAAGTAGCGCCTCCTCGTTTATTCAGCTGCCCCGTGAAATAACTAAAGATCTTTTCTATATAATGGGCTTAATAGCTTCTGATGGCTCAATTACCAAGCGAGGCAGGTATGAGTATCGTATTGATTTTATCAATACCAATGAAAAACTCGGGCAAGAATTTGCTTCCTTTTATTCTCGTATCTTTCCTGATCGCAGATTAAATATGAGAATAAGGAAGAGTAATACCTCAGAAATTGGGGGAAGGATAATAAGACCAACCAAGCGCTGCTTCCATTATTATGCGAACAACCCTGTACTAGGCTATCTCTGTGAGTACTTTGGGATCCGCATTGGTAGCAGGGGTAAGTGGAATTTAGGGAAAATGCTTAATTTACCCAAATCTCACATTGCTGCCTTTCTAGGTGGGCTGTTTGATGGAGATGGCAGCATTAGAATACGCAGGTATCAAGATAAGTGGGAAGTTGGGGAAGGATATCTATGTATCTCTGAGGAAAAGTCAGCCAGACATCTTCAAATATTACTGAAACGTCTAGGGATAATAGGAAATGTGCGAGAGGATAGATCCGTATGGAAAGTTGAACTTTACGGAGGTAACTTATTCCGATTCGCTCACACCATTTCTTCAGAACATCCTCAAAAAGGGGAGCTGCTGACCAGAGTGTGTCAATTGGCCAATGAGAATAATACCAAGTTAGACAAAACCCAGAGAGAAGTTCTGCCTTACTGCGTGGGAAAAGCTATTGCTGCTCTTCCAGCTAGTAAAGAGGTTCTTTCTCCCAGTACCCTATTTTACTATAAGACGGGACGGTCTCGACCGATTATCTCTAATGCCAACAAAGTTCTTGAGGAAAAGTACTCCTCTCTTCTTGAAACTCATAATTCCCCAGAAAAGCTCGTCTCAATGGGATTACGACAGACAGAATTGCAAGAAGACGAAAGGCACCAATCTATTATTGAAGCAGCTCTCAAAGCTGATTACTTCCTGGACATAGTTACTAAAGTAGAAAATATCAAAAATAACGGTAGATATAGTTACGTTTATAACTTGACCCTCACTGATACTCATTGCTATTTCGTTAATGGAGGGCCGCTTATCAAGAATTGTGGGTGCTTTGAGTGCATCACCGTGGTTCTCCCGGAAACAAACGGGGTTATGATCGTAAACAGGGAATTTACGGAAATGACTCCGGTAGGAATGACCTTCAGTACCATGGCTGGTCAGGTAGGTGGTGGAGTTCAGACTCCGGGCTTTATAGGCATGGGAAAAATGTATATTACCAGCGAGAAGTTCATCTCTGCAGAGGGCGGTCTCAAGAGAGTTGTCTGGATGCCCCAGGAGCTGAAGGAAGAAATAGCGGAAAGGCTGAAGACGCGCCTTGAGGAGATAAGTGAGGCGGACCTTATGGACAAAATTGCCACTGAGAAAGATGCTACCACCTCGGAAGAACTCGTAAAGTTCCTGCAAGATAAGAAGCATCCCGCCCTGTCTATGGAACCAATCATGTAAAGGAGGAAAAATAATGGCCTTAACCGGGTTAGAGATCTATAAAAACCTACCCAAGACTAACTGTGGAGAATGCAACTTCCCCACCTGCATGGCTTTTGCCATGCAGCTGGCGGCCAAGCGAGTCTCCCTGGATCAGTGTCCCCATGTGAGTGAGGAAGCCAAAGCTAAACTTGACGAGGCCTCTGCTCCTCCCATGAGGCTGGTTAAGATCGGCAAAAGTGAGCGCGAACTCAAAATAGGTCAGGAAACCGTGCTTTTCCGACACCAGGAGAAATTTCATCATCCGAGCCTTATCGCTATCAAAGTAAGGGAAGATATACCAGAGAATAAGCTCGAGGAGGAGATCAGTGAGATAAACAATCTCAAGTTTACCCGGGTGGGAGAGGAAATTGGAGTGGATCTTCTAGCCCTGGAGCACAACTCAGCCGAGCCAGAATCTTTCGCCAAAATGGTTAAAGCCGCCATGGACAAGTCTCCTCTTCCCCTAATCCTCTTGTCTGAAGACCCTAAGGCTATGGAGGCGGCCCTCAAGGTGAGTGCTGAAGGTAATCCTCTTCTGTATGCGGCTAACACTGGGAACTGGGAAGAGATGGCGGATCTGGCCAAAGGGCATCAGTGCCCCCTAGTAGTCAAAGCCAAAACCCTGGAGGAGCTGGCTGATCTCACTGAGAAGATCAAAAACAGGGGAGTAGAAGATATGGTTCTTGATCTTGACTCCGCTGGTCTAACCGAGGCTCTTGGCAACCTCACCAAGATGAGAAGATTGGCTCTGGAGAAGAATTTCCGTCCTCTGGGCTATCCTACGATAGCTCTCACCCACGAAAAGAGTCCCTTCCAGGAAGTGGCTGAGGGCACCACTTATGTCTGCAAATATGGAGGTATTGTGGTTATAGAGGGGAAAGAAAAGTGGCAGCTCCTTCCCCTGCTTGCCGTAAGACAAAACATCTACACAGACCCACAGGTTCCTAATACTGTGGAGGCAAAACTCTATGAGGTTAGAACCCCAGGGCCTGACTCTCCGGTATTAGTAACTACCAATTTTTCCCTGACTTACTTCACCGTGGAGGGAGAGGTAGAGAGTAGCAAAGTTCCTTCCTTTATTTCGGTGGTGGATACAGAAGGATTGGGTGTGCTTAATGCCTATGCGGGAGACAAGTGGTCTGCCGCGAAGGTGATTAAGGCTCTAGAAGAGCAAAAAGTAAAAGAAAAAGTGAGCCACAACAAGATAATCATTCCTGGACTGGTGGCCGTATTTCGCGCAGAGATAGAAGAGGAATCCCCCTGGCAGGTCATCATAGGTCCGGAGGAAGCCTCCCGAATACCTTCTTTTCTAAGAAAAGAGTGGAAAACATAACCGCAGGAGGCTATTTAGATGTCCTTTACCATAGCTGTGGCCGGTAAGGGAGGAACGGGCAAGAGCACCCTGGCCGCGCTAATGATTCTCAAGCTAGTGAAAAATGGGAAAGGGGCCGTTTTAGCCGTGGACGCGGATCCGAATGTCAATCTAAACGGGCTCCTGGGAATTGAGATGCATCAGACAGTGGGCGGTCTAAGGGAAGAGACCCTCAAGGTCATAAAAAAGGGAGACTTCCCAGCAGGAATATCCAAATCAATGTATTTGCAGCTTGGCCTCGAGGAGTGTCTCATCGAAGACAAGGGTTTAGACCTTTTGGTCATGGGAAGACAGGAGGGTCCGGGCTGCTACTGTCTGGTTAACAGTATTTTGCGCGAGTTCTTGGATTCTATCAGTAGAAACTACCGGTATGTTGTCATCGATAACGAGGCAGGGATGGAGCACCTATCCCGTCGCACCACCCGAGATGTGAATATGTTATTACTCGTCAGTGATGATAATCCGGTATCCCTGCGCTCAGCGGG
>JAUWAK010000083.1 GCA_030602105.1 Candidatus Aerophobota bacterium
CCCTCTGTAACCATACCCGCCACTCTCCTCCCCTCCTAAGAGAATATCCTTTTCCAACATCTTATCACACACATATTTAAATCCCACCGGAACCTCATACAGAGAAAGACCAAAATTCTCCGCTATCCTCTCCGGCTGATAGCCCAGGGATACGGTCTTAGCCACTCCTCCCCTCAGGCCTCTTTCCTCTACTAAATAAAGAAGGAGGAGGGAAAAAACCTGATGGGGAGAGAGATACTCTCCCTTATCGCTCACCACCCCTGCCCTATCAGCATCCCCATCGGTAGCCAGTCCCAGATCCGCTTTTTCCTCTTTGACTTTAATTTTCAGAGCTTCCAGGTTCTTCTCAATGGGCTCCGGGGCTAGTCCCCCGAAGCCGGGATTGTATTTGGGGTGAATAGTAAGGACCTGGCAGCGGGATGGGGCGAGAATCTTTTCTATGAGGCCATCACCCACTCCGAACATAGGATCATGGATAACTTTGAGACGAGATTTTTCTATGAGATCCTGGTCCAGGAAAGATCTAACTTTTTTCAGATAACCTTCAATAATATCTTTTCTTTTCAAGAGGCCCTTCTTCTCAGCCTCTTCCAGAGGTACTCTCTTAATCTCCCTTTTATCCAAGAGAGCCTCTATCTGGCGGGTCACCTCGGGAGGAGCTGATCCTCCAAAGGACTCCCTGATCTTTATCCCGTTGAACCTAGGGGGATTATGAGAGGCACTTACCATAACCCCTCCCGCTAGTTTCTCGCTCTGAATGGCAAAAGAAATACACTGGGTGGGAAGGTCTTGCCGAGAAAGAATAACAGGAAGATCGTTCGCAGTCAGAACCTCGGCTACAAGCTCTGCAAATTCCCTGGAAAGGAAGCGGGTATCATACCCCACCACCAACCCTTTTTCTCCCATCCTCTCTTTGTAATAATCAGCTACAGCCTGAGCTACCCTGCCTACGTTGGCAAAAGTGAAATCCTCAGCAATGACCGCTCTCCATCCATCAGTGCCAAACTTTATCTCTGCCATGTTCTTCCCTCTTCAGTTCCTCAAAGCTCACGTGCCAGTGTATGTTACAAGCATCAATAGGCGATGTCAAGGAATATTGGAGGACTCCTCCCCCGGTCACACGAGACCAGCTTTGAGGTCCTCTACTGCTCTTTTCCCCTCGGGAAAGCTCCAGAAGCCTTTTGGTTGACCAGGCCAGAGTCTGATGATACTATGATCCTTTCGGGGGCCGAAAAAATGCCAACGGATGTGATAGGACTGGGAGCTCTGAATGTGGACCTGATCTATGAGACAGATCTTACCTCTTTGGGACTGGAAGCGGGTAGAGAAAGGGTGGGAAGCTTCGAGGAATTCAGAGATCTCTTGGGATTTCTCAAGAAAAAGGGAAAGCTTAGAGTAAGAAGCGGGGGAGGATCAGCAGCAAACACAGTATACGCCCTGGCCAGGATGGGCGTCTCCTCAGGACTGGTAGGAAAAGCAGGTCAGGATGAAGAAGGGGACTTCCTCCTCCAGAACCTCCGAGAAGCGGGGGTAGATACTAGCCGAGTGGCTCGCAATGCAAGAACTGGACTGTGTATTGTTCTCTTAGGAAGGAAAAGAGATAGAAGCATTCTTATCCTTCCGGGTGCCAACGACAGCCTCTCCTACTCTGAGATAGATATAGATTATGTCAATAAGGCTGAATTCCTGCATATGAGCTCCTTTTTGGGCAGGATGCCTTTTCAGATGCAGAGAAAAGTTGCTGCTGGGACCAGGGCTAAAATAAGCCTTGACCCGGGAGAGCCTCATGCCACTCGGGGCATAAAGGAGCTTTCTCCACTCCTCGAGCGCTGCTTTATCGTCTTTGCCTCAGGCAGAGAAATAGAAACCCTCACCGGCAAAAACTACAAGGAAGGGGCCAGAGAGCTGCTGGAATACGGCATAAAGATTATCGCCTGCACCTTAGGAGAGGAAGGATCCTACATACTATCCAGAGACGTGGAGCTCGAAATATCTGCAGTCAAAACCCGGGTGGTGGACAGTACCGGAGCGGGAGATGTCTATGCGGCGGGCTTTCTGGCAGGATTGCTTAAGGGCTTACCTCTAGTTCGATGTGCCAGAGTTGCAGGCAGGCTGGCCAGCTTAAGTGTTGCCGGATACGGGCGCTCATCATACCCTGATGCCGGGCTCCTCAGGCAGATCTTGGAAGAGCAGGATGTAAAATAAGGAAAACTAAAGATGTATGAGATCGGTTGGTTTTCTACAGGTAGGGACAAAGCGGCCAGGGATCTTCTACAAGTAGTCTACGGCAACATCAAAGAGGGGAAACTATCTAATCTAAAGGTATCTTTTGTCTTCAGCAACCGCGAGAGGGGAGACGCCAGGGAAAGTGATTTCTTCTTTGAACTGGCGAAGGATTTGGGGATCCAGGTGATCTCGTTTTCTTCCTCGAGCTTTGGACCAGAATTGAGAAAAAGAGGGCTTGAGGAGGAAAAAACGGGAAGATCTCGTTTGATCGAGGACTGGCGCCGGCTATACGACAGGGAAATAATGAAAAAGATTGAAAGATTCAGGCCGGCCCTCATCGTCCTGGCTGGTTACATGCTGATTGTGGGGAGGGAAATGTGCGAGAGATACCCCATAATAAATCTCCATCCCGCCCCTACGGGAGGACCCAAGGGAACCTGGCAGGAGGTCATATGGAAACTTATTGAGCAAAGAGCAGACCATAGCGGGGTAATGATGCATCTGGTTACTCCAGAGCTGGATGCCGGACCGCCCATAACCTGGTGCCAATTCTGCATCCGGGGAGAGAGATTTGACCTCCTGTGGCAAAGAATGGACGGAAAGTTAAAGAGGCGAACCCTTCAGGAAATTCGGAAGGAAGAAGGGGAAAACGAGCCTCTCTTTCAAGAAATTAGAAGGCAGGGAGTAAAAAGAGAGCTTCCCCTTATGATTCATACTCTCGAGAATCTCTCAGAAGGTAAACTCAAGGTAATAGGAGAAAGAGTCTTTCGAAAAGGAAAGGTCATCCCTGGCCTTCGCGTGGACAGGGAAATATGCAAACTGTGCGAAAATGATTTCTATGGAAACTAAGGATGAGACAAATTTGTATAGATTGTGAGGGGCCGATCACCAAAAACGACAATGCTCTGGAGCTCTGCCAGCATTTCCTACCCCAAGGAGGTGATTTTTTTTCCCTCATATCGCGATACGATGACTTTCTGGCTGATATTGTCAGGAAGAAAGGATACAGAGCAGGTAATACCCTGAGTTTCATCCTTCCCTTTCTGAAAGCGGCCTCTGTTACCAACAAGAAGATCATCGATTTTTCACGTCGGGGTCTTCTTCTCATTTCGGGAGCGGAAAGAATGCTTCCTCGTCTTGCTGAAAAGATACCGACATTTATCATTAGCACCAGCTACAGGCCATACGTACAGGCCCTGTGTGATAAGATAAAGTTTCCTTTCAGGAACACATATTCCACCTATCTGGATCTGGATAAGTACCATCTTGCTCCCGAAGAGGCAGACGAATTAAATCGGCTTCTGGATGAGGTACTCAAGCTGACACCAATCCAGATTTCTGGGGTCAAGAATAGAACCGGTCTTTCTGCTCCTTCCAGAAAGACCGTAACGAGACTGAATGAGATATTCTTCCGTGAGATTCCCGGTATGAGCTGCGGCAGGATGCTGGAAGAAGTTCAGCCGCTGGGTGGGAAAGAAAAGGCAAAAGCCATCCTGGATTTACTAAGAAAAACCGGATCAGCAGCCTCTGAAATCATGTACATTGGAGACAGCATAACCGATGTCCAGGCCCTGGAATTGGTAAAGACAGAAGGAGGGGTAGCTGTCTCCTTCAATGGAAATCGTTATGCTTTGAGGGCGGCTCAGGTAGCTTGTGTATCTGCGGACTTTTTGCCCCTCAGAATTCTGGGAGAGATATTTCATAGGGACGGTAAGGAAGGGCTGGAAAAAATCCTCAGGCAGGGACTCCGAAACATGGAAGATAAAGTGCAAGAAGAACTTTCATCCCTAAAACCTCGTCCTGAGCTCAACATCATCAACGAGAATAACCTTGAAATCTTAATCTCCAAAAGTGAGTCCATGAGAAAATGCGTAAGGGGAGAGAAAATCGGAACCTTGGGATAAGGCCCGCCATTCGTATTCTTGACTCACCTCTTTGCTTTTGATAGCATGAGACAACCGCTAAGGGGAGGAGACGCTATTTCCACCATTAAGATAGATGCTAAGAAATGCAAGGGATGCGGCTACTGCGTCAGGTTCTGCCCCAAGAATCTAATCTATCTGGACACTGTTTTTAACGAGAAAGGATACCATCCCGTTGTTTTTGGTCACGAGGAGAATTGCACCGGATGCGGCCTGTGTGGTTTGGTTTGTCCCGACCTAGCTATAGTAGTGTACAAAGAAAAAGACAAAAATGATTCATTACCTCAAAGGAAAACTCGTTGCAAAGTCCCCGACCTTCGTCATTGTTGAGGTTGGAGGATTGGGATACAGAGTGAACTCTCCCCTTTCCACCTATGCAGCTCTACCCCCGGAGGGAAGTGCAGTAAATCTGTACACTCACCTGCACCTGAAAGATGACGGGATATCTCTCTACGGCTTCCTAAAAGAGGAAGAGAGGGATTTCTTTCTTCTCCTGACCAGTCTTTCCAAAATTGGCCCTAAATCGGCCCTGCGTATGCTCTCTAGCCTGAGTATCCCTGAATTTAAAAAGGCCGTAAAGGAGGGGGACCTTACCACTTTGATCCGTACCCCCGGTATAGGAAGAAAGACCGCTCAAAGAATAGTTCTGGAACTGAACGACAAGATAGAAGACAAGGAGCCGGAAGGATTTACTGAGGATGCCCTGACAAAGGATGCTATTGCCGCCTTAATTTCCCTGGGATATACCAAGAAAGAGGCTGAGGTGGCTGTTCGAACAGCCACCTCCTCCCTCAAAGAGGAAGTGGACCTACCGGAGCTTATCAGAGAAGCCTTAAGATGTATATAGCCGAGAAGATTACTACCCCTGACCTACAGCAGGAAGATAGCGGATTTGAGGTCATCCTGCGACCTCAGAAGATGGAGGAGTTCGTAGGGCAAAACAAAACAAAGAGAAAACTCGAGATCTTTATCCAGGCCGCCAGACAAAGAGGCGACGCCCTGGATCACACTCTTCTTTACGGTCCCCCTGGTTTGGGCAAGACTACCCTGGCTCATATCATCTCTCGAGAGATGGGGACGAAGATC
>JAUWAK010000110.1 GCA_030602105.1 Candidatus Aerophobota bacterium
AAGTCGGCGAAGATCATTAAACGACAAAGGAGGAAAGGAAGGAAAAGGATTGGCTAATGAAAATCCTGGACTTTTCACGAGATAAATCCTGAAGGAGTCAAAAAATGCCCATAGGTCCTGAGGTTCCCCTCTATGTTTTGATGCTATCCTGGGTTGCCAGAATGGTAGTGATGTCTCTGATATGCACTTTCTTGGGTTGGCTGGGGATAAGGATCCTTGATGCCCTTACTCCCAGAATCCATCAAAGACAGAAGATCGGGGAGGATCCTGTTTCCATTGGATTGTTTATTGCCGGATTTGTCATCTTTATTGGTCTCATCATCCACGGCTCTTCCACCGCTCCCTTGATTGTCGGTACCCCCCTCATGAGAAGCCTGGTGGATTTTCCAAGACTGGCCCTAATGACCGCAGGTTTCCTGGTTAGCCTCCTTCTCGGAATAGTTTTGTTCAACATTCTTAACTGGGTTACCCCCAAGATCCCATTCTTGAAAATCAAGGATAGCTCTTTGGCGATCGGCATCTATGTATTTGGCTATCTCATTTTTCTGGGAATCATCCTTCATGCCGCTTTGACCATGTCCCTCTGAGGAGAAATGAAGCACAAGCTAGGGATCGTTGCCCTTTCTGGTCTTATTACCTGCGCTATCTCGTCCGCTGCTGTGGGTCAGGTTTTCTACAGAAGTGGAGGTCAAATCTACGATTCCTGGCACATCTCCAGGACCAGAGCTCAAGGGATGGATGGTTATTTTCAGGTGAGCGAAGACACATTTCATCCCGTCATTGTCTTCGAGAGCTTAGGTAGGAATGCTGACATTGCGTACGAACTGGGAGAAGAATTCAAGGCCAGATACCCGGAGCCTTATCAGAGAGCTGAGGCAATCTACAGCTTTGTGAGAGATCGAGTTCGCTACACCAGCGATCGGGATCAATTTGGATATCCAGAGTTTGCCCAGAATGCAGATGAACTGCTGCAGGAGATCAACAAAGGAGGGGCTCGGGGGGACTGTGAAGACTACGCTGTTCTGCTGGCTACCATGTTTAAAGCTGCTGGATACAGAACAGCTATTATCCTTATACCTGGTCACGCGGCGGCACTTGTTCATCTACCCGGGTACAGAAAGGCTAGAACTTTCCTCACCTTTCATGGTGAGTCCGGATGGGTCTGGGCCGAGGCTACTGGAAGGAGAAATCCTCTGGGATGGGTACCCCAAAAAGCCCTGCAAGGTCAGACTATTGCCTTTGAAATTGAAAGGGCTGAGGACCTCCCTCAGAAACCTTACCCCAAAGGTGAGGCTACCCAGATCGAAAGAAGACGCCGCATTATTAGGATTTCACCTTTCTTTTTGATCATATTTATTATGTGGATAGTTCCCACCATTTCGAGGGTATTTCTGGTTACCTTATACAGGAGACGAAATTAGAGACGAGTTTGGAAGAGCTCCTTTGCGAAGCTTTCCTTGAGCGATGAGGGGGAGCTCACCAAGGGTTGGCGTCTTCGCCCTCTCACCCAGCCAATGCTTTTCTCACCTGCTCAAAATCTACCGCCTCCACATACTCATAAAGAATGTCCTTGTTGGTGATTCTTGAGCCCCTCACCGTCAGCAGAGTCTTTCCGTCCAGGACCACAGAAAGCTCGCCGTCTTCATCCTGGGCGGAGAATTTCTCCAGACCCTTCTCGCCCTTGATTCGTACCAGTTTAGTATCAGGCTGTGCGGACGCCATCATAGGATTGGTCAAGAACATCAGTACCGTCTGCAATAATGGTGACTCACTCAGGATTTCAATTTCTATGTATTCGTTGGCGCCTTCTTTGCGGTAAGCCCTGCTAGCGGTTACGCCTCCACCAAAAAGCCCCATGGCGGCGGCCGATGCGCTGGCTTCCTCGGCTGTCCATCCCGGAAGCGGATCAGGTAACAGTTGCTTTAGCTGTTCCGCCTGAAGATTCTGAATCTGACCTACTGCAAACTGAAGCTCGCTTGAGGCCTCAGAATATTTTCCCTCCTGGTAAAGCTCCTTGCCTTTTTCTATGGTGTCTGAGATCTCATCGGCCCAGGCTGCCTGAGCCCAGACAAGAACCAAAGCTGCTGCCAATAGGACTACTCCAGTTTTCCTCATTTTTTCTCCTCCTAAGGTATTTTGGGGGATGCTTCTCCTGGCCGCAAGCTGCCCTTCCCCTTGAAATCCCTCGTCTTGGTGTCTTCTAGATTCTTCAATGTCTTGGGTTTCGGAAACCCTATGTGCTTTTTTCTTTTCCTTTGACTCTCTTAGTCCCTTGTGGAGCAGCGACAGTATAGCGGAACTTCAAAGAATTGACAAGGAGGGCGGGATTTTGCCAGCTATCGACTGCTCTTTCAACGGCAAGCCCCTTGACAAAGGTTCCTCAACACTGAACTAGGTATATTCTACTTTTGCTGATCTAGCGAAATAGACCACCATTGACTTTTCGCCTGATTTCCCTATCTTGCTGATGAGGCTTGGTGGTGGATTATCTGGACAGGTCTTACAGGCGCTAGAGAGGAGGAGCTAAATGGAAGTTAAAAAAGAAAAAAGAGCAGAGTTTGACCCGGGCAGCTTCATTGACAGCTGGATTGGATGTTGGAAGGAAGTTATTCTCAGGCCTAAGGAATTCTTCGATCTAATGCCTACTGATGGGGGATACAGGAATCCTCTTTTCTTTGCTCTTATCTCCTGGGTGATAGGAGGAGTACTTAGTGCAGCGGTGAGAGTAAGGCCGGCCAGTATCGTCTTGTTTCCCATAGCGGCCCTGGTTGGTCTTCTCATAGTGTCCACCATCTTATATCTCTCAGCTACCCTCGTGGTGAGAGGCACCGGGAGCTTTGAAGGAACCTTTCGAGTTGGGGCTTATGCATCTGCTCTGAATGTCCTCACCTGGGTCCCTATCGTCGGTCCTCTCATCGGGATATATGGGATTTATCTTATGGTGGTGGGGATCGAGAGGGTTCACAACCTCACTACCCGGGAGGCAGTGATTGCCGTAGTCTTGCCGATCATCGTACTCCTGCTACTGTTCGCCCTGTTAGCTTTGGCCGTAGGGATGGGGGCGTTTATGTTCATGGGCATATTTGGACCCCGGTAGCTATGTCCTTAGGAGCTCTGGTTACTGTAATATTCTGGGGAGTCTCTTTTGTTGCAACCAAGGTAGCTCTGAGGGAACTTTCCCCAATTGAGATTTTGACGATTCGATTTGGCTTGGGCAGCTTCTTTTTGTGGCTGATTCTCCTTCTCAAGAAAAGATGCGCTCTTCCAACCAGGGAAATCCTTCCCATCTTAGCTCTTCTGGGTTTCCTGGGAATTTTTTTCCACAACTGGATCCAGGCAGTGGGGCTGAGATTCACCACAGCTATGAATTCAGGCATGCTGATAGCCACCTGTCCCATTTTTATTGCTATTCTTTCCCGTCTTTTCTTTGGCGAAAGGTTCAATTTCGTGAGAATAGCGGGGATGATCATAGGTTTTTTCGGCGCCCTTATCCTCATTACGGGAGGGAAATTCTCTCTTTTAATCAGTGGATCCAGGAGCAGCCTGGGCGATATCCTTATTCTTTTAAGTGCCTTCAACTGGGCGGTGTATTCCATCATCGGAAAGAGAGTCTCTCTTCAAAGCTCGCCTCTTATAAACATATCCTATATTATGCTTTTTGGCTGGATAATGCTTCTTCCCTTTTCTCTCAGGTCCAGGACATTTAGTCACATCTGGGCACTTTCCTATCAAGGGTGGTTCTGGGTAGCTTTTCTGGGAGTATTTTGTTCTGGACTAGGCTATTTTCTCTGGTATGAAGCTATGGCCCGGCGGGAAGCAGCGAGAATTGGAGCTTATCTTTATCTGGAGCCTTT